>JAQCHR010000022.1 GCA_027619655.1 Pseudomonadota bacterium | reverse complement strand
CCCAGTAATTCGCCCAGTCGACCCAGGGGGTGTCCATCTGCGCGACCGCTTTTTCGCCGCCACGGCAGCGGGCGCGATATTCGTCGACCTTGCCGAGGAAGCGTCTAGAACGGTCATCGGCAATATCGCGGAGGCCGTTCCTGGCAAGATTGTCCGCGACCTGCAGGCAGGCGCGCACGACGGCGCTGTCTTCCGGCGCTTTATCGCATGACGCAAAAACACAAAGCATTGCGACGGCAATCGTCGCTTTTGGCGAATACCGTTTCATGGGTCCTACCCCCTTTGTCGCGCGGTCGCCTACCCGACAACCTGTTACCCGGAAATGATGTTAGTTAGAGAAGAGATGAATTCCAACACCCTTATTTGAAATTCGGCGCGAGTATTGTTTGCGTACTGTCGGGTGGCGCATTTCTGCTTTGCAGACAGCGGATCTCCGTGCATGATTGTTGCAGCGCCGAGCGTTGGTGTGTCCGTCCCGAGTTTGGCAGACAACACTGTCGGCGCCGCAGGGAGGCATTCATATGGCACAGGTACGGCTCCAGAACTGGAAGCGTGAAATTTCGTATCATGCGAACTCCCTGGAGGTCGCAAATTCCGCCGATGACATCGTGCGCATCGTCACCGACCGCGACCGTTATCCGGGTCCCGTGCGGGTCAAGGGGTCGCATCATTCGACGACGCGCTGTGTCGTCAACGAGGGCGGCACCGTCATCGACATGACGCGCATGAACAGGATTCTGAACATCGACAAGGACGCGAGGACCATCACGATGGAGGCCGGCGTTCTGCATATCGACGCGGCCAGAGAGCTCGAAAAACACGGACTGCAGTTCTACGTGAATGTCGAAATCGGCAATATGACCGTCGGCAGCGGCGCCTGCGGAGGCACCAAGGACGCATCGTTCCATTCCGCCGCCGAAGGCTGGGAATTCGGCCAGGTCGCTTCCTATGCGATCGGCATTAAGGCGGTGACCGCGACCGGCGAAATGGTTGAGGTCACCGAGGGCGATGGAGAACTCATGGCTGTCATGCGGTCGAGCTACGGCATGCTTGGCGTGATCTACGAGGTGACCTACAGGGTCAAGGAGATCAAACCGATGGCGGTTGAACATATCCGCTACGATGTCGACGAATTCGCGGGCAAACTCGAAGACCTCGTTGCCGGCGACCGTTCGATGATGCTTTACATGTTTCCCTTCCTGAACCGGGTGATGGTCGAATACCGGTCGGAGGGCGACTTGCCGCTGCGATCAAATGCCTGGCAATGGCGTCTGCGTAATTTCGTGTGGAGCAAGCTGGGGCCAATATTTGGAAAAATCGTCACCCGTTTCGTGCCTTTCCGGGGAGTTCGGGCGATACTTCTGAACGCGACGAACCGGCTGACCATGCTGATTGCCGCCTGGCTTCTGAAAGGAAAGTCCACGAGCCCAGCGGATCAGATCATCCGCTATCCCGAAATCGGCGGATTCGGTGCCTATACGTTCAGCATCTGGGCGTTCCCGCGGGCGGAATACCCGGCAACAATCCGCGCTTATTTCCGGTTTTGCCAGGATTACTACGACCGGACAGGTTTCCGTTGCGACCTTCTCAATGTCGGGTATCACATCGCGGAAGACCGCCAGTCGCTGTTTTCCTATACCCGCAGCGGGCCGGCCCTGACCCTGGACCCGGTTTCCACCGGTGGTCCCGGGTGGGAAGACTTTCTCGCCGCCTATAACGATTTCAGTATCCGGCATAACGGCGCACCGCTGTTCAACCAGACGCCAGGCATCACGCCGAGTCAGGCGCAGGCGGCGTTCGGGCCGGAGATACGCACCTTTCTCGATTACCGCAAAAGACACGATCCGGGCGACCGATTTTACACCGATTATTTTCGCAATCTGTTCGAAGCGGCCTAGGCAGAAATACGGCCGCATCTGAATTTCAGATCTTGCGGCGATTCACCCGGGGACTCATACTCCTGTCCTGTGTTCAACAATCGAAAGGAGGTGATCGAGTGTCTCATTGTCTAAAGGTGCGGCCTTCGGCTGCCAGGATCTGGATCGTCACCTCTAACGAGGCGTGCTTCGGCTGAGCTGATGTATTCATGGTCCGGACCAGGGACCGTGTCTGACAATGGAAGGGTCGCCCCATCGGGCGGCCCTTCGTCTTTTTGGAACTTCGTGTCAAAAAATAACTGCCTGGACTGGCGTTACCCCGCATCTCCGCCGCATAATCACGGCAACACCAAAACGGGAGACAGGCGATGCCGATCGCACAGGTACGCGGACTGAATATCAATTACGAAATTGTCGGCGATAACGGCCCCTGGGTAGCACTGATCACCGGCGGACGTCGCGGTTATCAGGAATTCCTGCCGCTGGCGGGGAAAATCGCGGCGAAGGGTCACCGGGTACTCCTCCATGACAGGCGCAATACCGGTTCGTCCGACATCAAGCTCGAAGCGCATGAGGTCGAAGAGGCCACCTGGGCCGACGATCTGCGCGAATTGCTGACCCAGCTCGACGCCGCGCCGGCCTTTATCGGCGGTTCGTCCTCCGGGGCGCGGACGGCGATCATGTTCGGGCTGCGTCATCCGGATGCGACCCGGGCACTGATGCTGTTGCGTGTGACCGGCGGGGCGTTTCCTGCGAAACGCCTGCCCGAGATGTATTACGGCCAGTTCATCAAGATCGCGCAGGAAGGCGGCATGGCGGCAGTCTGCGAGACCGAGACCTGGGCCGAACGGATCGAAACCAATCCCGCGAATCGCGAAAAACTCATGGCGATGGACGCGGATGAATTCATCTCAACGCTGAGCCGCTGGAAGGAACTGTTCGAGGCCGGCGCGAACCTGCCGGTAATGGGTGTGACGGAAGAGCAGCTCGGCAGCCTGAAAATGCCGACCATCGTTATTCCGGGCAACGACAACACCCATTCATCCGAGAGCGGGCGGATCGCGAACCGGATGATTAAGGGCAGCGAAATCCACGATCTCGGCCTCGACGACGAGGACGTGCCGCTTATTCCCTATCCCGACTGGGCGCCCTACGAGGCGGAAATCACCGACGTGCTGACGGGGTTTATGGCGCGGAACTGATGTTTGCCTAAATAAGGTTTTTGCCGCCGAACCGTTCGAGAAACTTCGGTATCGCTGCTTCGTTGACCACATGACGCGGGATTTCGCCGCGCATCGCCGTCATCGCGGCATTTATCGCCCACGGCACGGCGGGTTCCAGGCTGGCCCCTTTATTCGCGCTAACCATATGGGGCGAAACCAGCACCTTGTCGCCGAGACCGCGCAACGGCGATTGCAGGTCCAGCGGCTCGTTCTCGAACACGTCGAGCGCGGCACCGGCAATCTTGTTGCGGTCGAGTGCGAAAAACAGCGCGTCTTCGTCCACGATCGGCCCGCGCGCGGCGTTCAGCAGGATCGCGCTGGGTTTCATCATTCCGAACTGCGCCTCGGAAATCAGGTGTCTGGTTTCCGCCGTCAGATTCGCATGAATGGCGACGACATCGGATGTTCGCAACAGGGTCTCCAGGTCGACCGGGCGCGCATTGTGATGGGCGAATTTCGATTCATCGACATAGGGGTCGTGAGCGATCAGGTTGACCCGCCACGGTGCCAGCAGATCGCACAGCCGCGATCCGATCCGGCCAAGTCCGATAACGCCGACGGTGATGCCTTCATACCCGTCCTGCCGTGCCCCGAGATAGGTACCGGCGAGGGAATCGTCCCGCCAGCCGCCTTCGCGCACATGGCGGTCTCTCTCTCGGATGCGTTTCAGCATGGTTAGCATCATGGTCATTGTGCCTTCCGCAACGCCACCCCAATTGGCCTCGGTCGGCGAATGGGTAACCAGGATACCGAGATCGGCGGCGGCGTCGATATCGACGTCGTCATAGCCGATGGTCAGCTTGGCGATGATCCTGGCCCGCGGCAGCTTCGCCATGAAATCATGGGTCCAGGTGAAGCCGCGCATGACGGCGCCGATGATGGCGTCGCGGCCGTCGGCCAGCGGGAAAACGTTGCTTTCCTCGGCACCGAAGGCCCGGCGCCAGTCAGCATTGCCAAAGGTGACTTCGCAGCCCGCGTCTTCAAGTTCGCGGTATTTTGCGTCGACATCGCCCATGGGCGTGTAGACCAGCACTCTGGCATCGGCCACGGCAACAGCTCCCTTCCTGTTTTCTTCGCATAAAAAACCCCGGCCGGTGGGGCCGGCCGGGGCGGGTCGTTTTCCTGCCTGCTATTTCTTCTTGAGGCCGAGTGCCGCTTGCATCCGGTCGATAATAGCCTGATCGGTCTTCGTGATGCGCTCCGCCGCAGCCTGCATCTCCTGCCACGTGGCGGATTCCCAGGTCATCTTGCGTTGCTCGGCACCGGCAATGGCTTCCGGGTCCTCGAACGATTTTTTGAACGCCGCGCGTAGTGCCGCGACACGGTCTGCCGGGACGCCGGGAGGTGCCAGCCAGCCGCGGCCCAGGATCATATTGCCGCCGAGCAGTTCGGCGATCTGCTTGTCTTCCGGATTTTTGACAAGGTCTTTCAGCAGGGGGACGTCCGGGCGGTCTTTTAGCGGTGTCAGCGCGTTGGTCGCCAGCAGGTTCAACTGGTCGACCAAATGAGGGCGGGCAATTTTTATTCCCGACCATGAAGACTGGAAGCCCGCAACTTCCTTCTTGTCCAGGGCGATATAGATGCCGCCCATTCCGCGATAGCCGGTAATCACCTTGAATTTGGTTCCAAGCATCGAATTGATCAGGGTCGGCACGACGTAGGTCTGGGAACCTTTGCCGGTCGAACCCAAAACGACTTCGGTAGATTTGGCGTCATCGATCGATTTCACACCGGTGCTTTTATAGACGATGAACGCGCTGCGCGGCTGGTCGGCGCCGCCGAGGAACTGGAATTCGCTGGCGACGTATTTGACGCCGGTCGTCCGTAGACGGGATGCGAGCGGCGTATCCGACAGCAGTATTCCGATCATCGTGCCGTCCGTGCGGCCTTTCGAATAAAGGAAGTTTGCCCCCTTGGTGCCGCCTGCGCCACCCATGTTCTGGACGATAAAATTCGGATTTCCCGGCATATATTTTTCGAGATACGGCGCCAGGTACTGAGTGTACTGGGTATGCCCGCCGCCCGGCCCGGCGGCGACAACGACCGTGATGGTTTTGCCTTTATAGAAATCTGCGACGGCGTCGGCCGCGGCAGGGGCCGCGAAACCGGCCATCGCTATTGCAGCAGCGGCAATTACGGGTAGTGAATTTCGGCTGTTCATCGAAAAGTTCCTCCCTTTTTATCTGATCCGCGAAAGTATGCCATATACGCGCTGTCTATGGCGAATTGCGAAAATCTTTGGTTTTCGTTAGGTCATCGTCAGGATCAGCTTGCCACGAAGGTGGCGGGTTTCGCTTATTTTTTGCGCCTCGGCAGCGTCCTTCAGATCGAACAGCGTCAGTTCGGGAACCGTCACGACACCTGCGTCGAACAGCTCGACAATTCGTTCCATATAGGATCGCGCGCGGCCGACATTCGGGCGCAGCGATTGTACGTCATCACGCGGCGCTTCCGGAGCTTTCGCGCCCGAAGCGATAAACGCTGCCCGCCCGCCGGGCTTCAGCACCTTGAACCCTTCGATCGCCACGTTGCCGCCGACCGTGTCGAACAATGCATCGCAATCCGACACGACCTGGGTGAAATCCTGGGCATTGTAATCGATGATCTCGTCGGCGCCGAGACCGCGGACGTAGTCGTGGTTCCGCGCACTCGCCGTCGTGATCACATGGGCGCCGATATGCTTGGCGAGCTGGATGGCAAACCCGGCAACGCCGCCGGCGCCGCCTTGAATGAGAATTTTTTCGCCCGGCTGCAGATTAAGGGTTTCCTCGACCGAAATGACCGCGGTCAGTCCGATCAGCGACAGGGCATTGATATCGATATGGGAAATATGCTCCGGCTTTTTGGCAAGAACCGTGGCCTTGGTCGCGACCTTTTCGCAATAGGTACCCTCCTGGCCGACCGGCAGGACGCCGAACACCGCATCGCCCACGGCGATATCGGTCACGTCGGCGCCGACAGCGCTGACAATGCCGGAAAAATCGCGGCCGCAGATGTAGGGGAAAAAGGCCGTCGGGGCATAGGAACCCGCGCGTACTTTCCAGTCGGCACCGTTGACACTGGCGGCATGGATGTCGGCAACGATTTCGTCTGCGCCGGCGGCCGGGTCGGGCAGGTCGCCGTATTTCAGTACGTCGAGCCCGCCGTTTTCTTCGAAATATACCGCTTTCATGCCTGTCCCAGCCTTATGTTTGAGAATGTAAGCGCGGAGTTTACCCGTTAAACCCGCAGGCGTGAAAGAGCAGGGGATAGATTGAGTCTGCGACCGTTTTGGCCCACAATTGCCGGATATCTGCATTTTGCCGAGGAATGCCCCATGACCATCGATATGCACGCTCACTGGAGCCCGCCGGAACTGATCGACATCTATCGGGCGCGGACCGAGCCGCCGATGATTTACAGAAACGACGATGGCCAGGACGTGATCAAGACCCGGCGCGGCGAACAGGGCTTCGACGGAATGTTCGATAACCTTGAAACGCGGCTGGCGGAAATGGACGAACACGGCATCGCCACCGCCGTGCTGTCGCTATGGGGGCCTCATCAGTGGATCGAACGGCTGCCGGTCGAGGAAGCGCTGCCGCTGGTGCGCAGGTTCAACGATTGCACATCGGCGGTCTGTGCCGAAAATCCGGGCCGGTTCGCCGCCTACGCATCGCTGCCGCAGGCGGATATGGCCGCGGCGGTTGCGGAATTCGAACGGGCGATGAAGCTGCCTGGTATTATCGGCGCGATCCTCCCCGGCAATGCCTTTATGACCGAGGCCGATCTCGAACCCTATCTGCCGATTCTGGAGGCCGCGAACCGGCACAAGGCCGTTCTGTTCGTCCACTGGGGTCCGCGCCCCGGCGACGAATGGCCCCGTGTGGCGTCGGATACCGACAACTTCATCCGGCGCATGGGTACGCTCGACATGCAGGCGAACCTGTCTTCCTGCACGGTGACGATGACCATGACCGATGTGCTCGACCGCTTCCCCGATGCCCGGTTCCATATCCACAATCTCGGCGGCAATATTTCGTTCGAGGTCGAACGTCTCGATCATCGGTCCTTGCTGGATTCGCCGCAAGAGCCGCTGCCATCGACCCGCCTGCGCAAGCCGAATCTATGGTTCGACTGCAATTCTTTCGGGGCGAAAGCCATCGATCTCGGGGTGGCGGCATATGGCGTTGACCGGATCGTGTTCGCGACCGATGGCACTGCGTTCGGTTGCGACTGGACCAACAAGGCGGTCGCTGCGGCCGATCTGACTGAAGATCAGCGCAATATGATCCGTTCCGGTAACGCCATGGATATGTTCGGCCATCTGTTGCCCCAGGCCGCGGCGTCACAGGCGGCGGAATAGGTCGGCGGGAAATAAACCGCGTGTCTGAACCGTTTGAGACCGGAATCGTCACCGATCTGAGCGTGCACCAATCGATGCGCGCCCAGATGCTTCAGATTTTGGCAGATTCCGATATGACCGAGGAACAGAAACAGCAGGTCCTGGTGGCCATGAGTTGCCCGTGCTGCGGCGGCGGAGGCATGTCGCTCACCATCCCGCTGGACGGATCGAAGCCGGTTTTCTGAGCGGTGGACGACAATCGGGCGCGCAATCAATAAGGCCGGTCGCCTTCGAGCCCGACCCGCCGTAGCAGGCGGCGTTCCGCCCCCGGAAAATCCCTGCGGGCATGCTGGGTGCAGCGGTTGTCCCACATCACCAGATCGCCGACCTGCCAGACATGCTCATAGATGTGATCGGGGTTTTCGGCGTGGCTCAGTGCTTCGGATAGCAGCGCGTCGCTGTCATCCGGTGCGATACCGACGAATTCCTCGGTCATCAGCCGATTGACGTAGAGCGCCTTGCGGCCGGTTTCCGGGTGCGTACGCACGGCCGGATGGGTGGCGTGCGGCGCTTTTGACCGGTCGAAACGGCCGGTGCGCACCTGGGTTTCGTAATCGAACACGTTGACTGCCCGAAGTCCGTTCAGGCGGTCTTTCAGGGCGTCCGGCAGGGCGTCGTAGGCGTCGTACATGTTTGCGAACATCGTATTGCCGCCCGTCGACGGAATCTCCTCGGCATAGAGCATCGCTCCCATCAGCGGCTTTTCCAGAAACACCGAATCCGAATGGAACATCAGTTCGCCGTCCGGCAGCAGGCCGATGGGCTCGCCGTTCTCTCGGATATTACTGATGAGCATCAGCCGTCGGTCGCCGCCATCGGTGCGGTCTTTCGATCGCGCGCCGACTGTTTCGCCGAAATACTCGGCAAATCTCACCTGGTCGTCCTCACCGATATCCTGATCGCGGAAGATCAGCACGAGATTGTCCAGCCATGCGACGCGAAGTGCCGCAACGGTGTCCGCGTCGCAGGGCTCGCGCAGGTCGATATTGCGAATCTCGGCGCCAAGCGCCGCGGTCATGGGGTGGATTGAAAAATCCGTCATGGCCGCCATGGCCGCGGTTTGAAGTCGGCGAGCGGAATAATTCAGACCTCCAGCGCGGCCGCGCGGATGGCGTCCGGTGTGAACGGCATCCGCCGGAGACGTATTCCGGTGGCGTTATAGATCGCATTGGCGATGGCAGCCCCGGTCGGTCCGGATACCGCTTCGCCCGCCCCAAGAAACGGCACGCCCGGCCGTTCGATCAGCACGGTTTCGATTTCCGGTATGTTGTCGAACCGCAGGATCGGGTATCCGTCCCAGTCTCGGCTGGTTATGCCGTCGCGGTCCCAGGTGACCTGTTCGTAGATCGCCCAGCTAGCCGCCTGCAGGAAGCCGCCGTCGAACTGCGCGGTCAGGCCGTCGCGGTCGACGATCTCGCCGGCATCGCCGACCAGTAACGCCCGGTGCATTACGATCTCCGCGGCGTCGTTGACCTCGAGCTCCACGTATACGGCGGAATAGGCTTTCAGGTTCTTGTATTGGGCAAAGCCGATGCCGCGCCCGCGCCCGTCATCCGCCGTCAGGTCGATTTGTCCGGCAAGGGTCTCAAGCACTTCGCGGCCACGCGGGTCTTCGAGGTGGTTGAGCCGGAATGCGACGGGGTCGATCCCGGCCGCTTCGGCCAGTTCGTCCATGAACGATTCCAGCGCGAATACGTTGCCGAATGCGCCAAGCGTGCGCAGCGCGGAGGTCCGCAACGGCAGGTCGCGCACCAGATTCTTGACCAGCCGCTTGTTCGGGAATGTGTAGAGTGGATCGAGATTCCGGTGGATGCCGACATGCCGGGCGATCGTGGGTTGGGGGATGAAGGGCGGCGGCGGATCGGCCCGGAACCGGCTCGACAACAGGCGGGCAGGGCCCGCCTGATTCGGTCCCGATCTGGGCCGCATGTTGAACGTGTCGCCATAGCTTTCCTGCGACCAGGCGGTGACGCGGCCGTCAGCGCCGAGGCTTGCCTGCATCTCCATTGACATCGCGGTTGCGTAGGGCGCCCAGGAATGTTCTTCCTCGCGCGTCCATTTGAGTAGCACAGGCGTGCCCGGCAGGGCGTGGGCGATAAGCGCCGCGTCGAAGGCGGCATCGTCGGCACCGTTATGGCCATAGCACCCGGCTCCCGGCACGTGTTCGATCTGTACGGCGTCCGCGTCGATGTTCAATGCATCGGCGATCGCGTCGCGCAGAAAATAGATGCCCTGGCTGTGCGACCACACTTTCAGCCGATCGTCCTGCCACAGCGCGACCCCGGCGGAGGGGCCGATCGACCCGTGCGAATGATAGGGTTTGTCGTAGCGCGCGGTCAGCGTCTGCGCTGTGCCTTCCGGCGGATCCTCGAGCGGCGGCACGGGCTTTTTTTGCGGCACGCCGTCGTTCTCCACCGGCAGGCTTATCCGTTCGTTGCCGGTCAGGGCGGCGTACAGATCGGTCTGCGGTATTCCGCCGGCGGCATCCCAGTCGCAGCTGGCAGATAACCGCTCGGCAGCGCGGATAACCGCGTATTCGTCCGGGCCGGCGACGGCGAGATAGCTGCCGTCGCGCACCAGCCGCATGCCGCCTTCGGCGAGACGGTCGGCGACCGCATCGTCCAGCCCGCGCAGCCGGGCATGATAATGCGGCGGCCGGACAACCCGGGCATGCAGCATGCCGGGCATCTTCATATCCTGCAGGAAGGTGTATTCGCCTTTAACGATGTCGGACAAGCCAAGCGGCGCAATGTGCTGACCGACGAATTTATGGTCGTCGGGCGATTTCACCGATATGTCTGGATCGACCTCCAGCCCGAACGGAATGCCGCCCTGTAGTTCCGCGAAGGTGACGCTCCGGTTTGTGCCGCGGGACTGGATCAGCCCGTCATCGATTTCCAGCGTGTCGATATCGACGCCGAGACGATCCGCTGCCTTGGCCAGCAGGTGAGCGCGCGCGGTCGCAGAGGCGAGGCGGATAGCCGCCCCCGATTCCATCATCGAATTGCTGCCCGACGTGATGCCTTCGTCGGGCGCTTCGCCGGTGACGGTGCGGATTACGTCGATCCGGGAAATATCCACGTCGAGTTCGTCCGCCGCGATGATCGCGAGCGCGGTGGAAATGCGCTGGCCAATATCGACCTTTCCGGTGCGGATGGCGATACGGCCGTCGGTACCGACGGAAATCCATTCGTCGAGACCGGGGTGGTTTTTCAGGCTGGTGCTGGAGAATGCGCTAGACATTGGCTGTCTCCCCCGCGGCACGGTGGATGGCGGCGATCACCCGGGCGTGCGAGCCGCAGCGGCACAGATGTTCCGAAAGGGCCTCGACGATGGCCTTCCGGTCGGGGTTTGCATTCTTTTTCAACAGCGATGTGGCGGCGACGACAAGCCCGGTCGTGCAATACCCGCACTGGGCCGCCCCTTCCGCCACGAAGGCGCGCTGCACGGCGGCGCCCGTCCTGTCTTGCGCCAGTGCCTCGACGGTGACGATATCCTTGCCGGTAAATTCGCCGGCCGGTCGGTTGCAGCACAGCGTCGGTTCGCCATCCACAAGCACCGCACAGGCGCCACATTGTTCGAGCCCGCATCCCAGTTTCGATCCGGTCAAATCCAGATCGTTTCGCAGGATGAAAATGAGAGGTGTCGCGGGATCGCATTCGATATCCCGCGCTTTACCGTTTACCGTCAGTGTCAGGTTTTCCATGATCTTATCTACGGTTCCTTATCAGCCGAATTGCGGGAATAGTTTGAGGGCGTTGTCGCGTTCGATGCCCTGCAGGACAACGGCATCGAGCCCCATTTCCTGCAATGCCCCGATCGAGCCGGTCATCGTCGGTTCAGGCGCGAAAGGATAGTCGCTGCCGAAAAGCACGTGGTCCGGCGTGACAAGTTCGAACAGGCTGCGGAAGGCGAGCCAGTTGGCCGACAGCGCGGTGTCGTAATACAGCCGTTCCAGTTCCGGGA
Organism: Pseudomonadota bacterium; assembly: GCA_027619655.1. Lineage (GTDB taxonomy): Bacteria > Pseudomonadota > Alphaproteobacteria > UBA8366 > MarineAlpha4-Bin1. Next base: position 5,839 of record JAQCHR010000022.1, on the reverse strand, counting down.
TGACCCCGTTGGGCACGTGTTCCTTGAAACCCGGGCGCCCTTGCAGCCTGCCGATCCGCTCTGCCAGGAACGGAATCGCCCCGCCCGCATGGGAGAAGATGAAATTGATGTCCTGGCATCGGGCGAAGGTGCCGTTGAACAGCATGCTGACGACTGCGCGCGTGGTGTCGAACGGAAAGTCGAGCGTCGCTGCCGGGATTTCCGGCTGGCACTGGTTGCAGGGCGCGTTTGTGGGGTGGAAATAGACCGTGGCCTTGCGGCGGTTCAGTTCGTCGAAGACCGGCGCGAAGGCCGGATCGCCCGGATAACGGTCGCCATAGCTGGTCAGCAGGCCGATGCCGTCGGCTTTCAGCTCGTCCAGCGCAAAGGCGATCTCCGCCAGGCTGGCATCGACATCCGGCAGCGGAAGCGAGGCGAATACGCCGAACCGGCCGGGATGATCGCGGCTGACATCGGCGGCATATTCGTTGCAATGCCGGCACAGGTCGATGGTCTCCTGACTGTCGCCGAACCACAGGCCCGGTGCGGAGATGGATGTCAACGCGGTCTGGATGCCGTTCCGGTCCATCGCCTCAATCGACATCTGCGGGGTCCACTCCGGCGTCTTGCCCGCCAGGATCAGCGGCCCGATCCGGTCGTCGCCGACAATCTCGACATAGTTCGGCGGCAGGATGTGATGATGCACATCGATGCGGTGGCAATCTTCCATGGGTTTCGGTCCTTAAGCTTTGGTGTAGCCGTCGATGAAATCGGCAAGATTGATGTCTTCATTCCCCGGAACGTAAATCTCGGCCGGGTAATTGTCCTTGCGCGTGGCATCGATGCCCATCTTCGTGACCAGGTGCGATCCATTTTCCGGATCATAGGATGCGGGATCGAGCGGCGAGCCCTTGGCATAGGGGATCATGAAGGTATCCCGATCGGCGCGGACCCGCGTGGCGATGGCATGCATTACATCGGTGTCGCTCGTGATATCGACATCGTGATCGACAACCACCACGAATTTCAGGAACGGGTCGGTGACGAAGGCAGCCATCGCGGCGGCTTTCGCCTCGCCCTCGATCTTCCGGTTGATCGCGATATAGCACACGAACCGGAAGCGGCCCGACCGCGGCATGTGTACGCCGGTAACTGTCCCGCAGGCGATTTTGACAGTCTCTTCGATGGCGGTCGACCGGATCACGCCCGACAGTAGAAGGTTGTCGGCATGGCCGACAAAGGCGTTCTGGTACATGGGGTTCCTGCGGTGCGTGATCGCCTTGATGTCGAGCACCGGGTTCATGCGTTCCGGACCGTACGTGCCGGGGAATTCGCCGAACGGTGCTTCGGCACGGCGCTCCTTCGGGCGGATTTCGCATTCGATCACCATCTCTGCATCCGCCGGCACATTCAGCGGGATGGTCTTGCACGGCACCAGCGGGACCGGGCGCTGCAGAATGCCGCCCGCGACGTGAAGTTCGTTCGAATCGATCGGCGTATAGCTGAGCGAGCCGAGGAAAAACGCCGGGTGATGTCCGATGACGATGGCGATCGGGCAGGGCTCTCCGCGTTCTTCGTATTTCTTCCAGATGACGTTGCCGTCGGCGGTTTCCGACAGCTGCACGCCAAGCTCGTTGCGGCTGTGCACCTGGTGGCGGTAAATGCCGATATTGTCGATGCCGGTATCCGGATCGCGCATCAGGCCGAGCCCGGCGGTGATGAACTTTCCGGCGTCCAGCTCGTGATAGGTGCAGATCGGGAATTCTTCTATATCGATTTCTTCGCCGGTCTTCACGACCTCCTGCACCGGGCCGCTTTCAACCATTACCGGCGGGATCGGATTGGCCTCAAGCGCGCCATAGGCTGTCAGGAACGCCTTTTCGTCGCCTTCCTCCATGCCGATCGCATAGCGCAGCCGGCTGAAGCTGCCATGCATGTTGGCGACCAGCGGGACATCGGATCCCTTTACGTTCTCGAAGATGACGGCCTTGAAATGGCCTTCCTTCTCGAGTCGGTGCAGGATACCGGACACCCCATATTTCGGGTCGACTTCCCTGGTGATCCGGATGATTTCTTCCGGATGTTCCTTGTCGAGATATTCGATGAACCCGCGAAGATCGGGCGTGTAGGGCTGGTTGGACAGACCGTCCATGGGCATAATTCCTTTTATGAGTCTCTTGTTTCTATGGGTCCGCCGGCGGCGATCCAGGCATTGATTCCGCCTTCGAGATGGGCGACCGGGGTAAGGCCCATATCCTGGGCTGTCTTGGCGGCGAGTGCCGAGCGCCAGGCGCCGGCGCAGTAGAAGATGAATTTCTTGTCCTCGGCGAAAAATTCGCGGTGATAGGACGTTTCCGGATCGATCCACATCTCCAGCATTCCGCGTGGCACGTGGCGGGCGCCGATGATACGGCCTGTCTTTGCGACCTCGCGGATATCGCGGATATCGATAAACAGAACGTCGTCGCGCCCGATCAGCTGCTGCGCGTCCGCGATGCTGATTTCCTCGACATGCTCGTTTGCCTCGGCGACCATCTGCTTGACCGAGCGGGTAATGTGCAGCGTCATTCGATCAGTGCCCCGTACAATTGTCGTGCCCCTGCCCCTGCCCGGGCCCGTCTCCGTCGGGATGCCCGTGCGGATTGCGGTCAGGATATTCGGACCAGTACCATTTCGCCATCTCCGCGAACACTTTCATGGCGCTGGGCGGGCGGTCGTTGCCGTCGAATTCCCGGTACAGGCTGTTCACGTTGATAAAGACCCGTTCGCGGTCGATCCAGTCGGTGAAAAAGTCGGTGACGATTTCTTCCGAGGCCGCAACCCAGTCGAGCCCGGCATCGTATCGTTTCCGCGCTTCGTCGCGCAGCTCTGTCAGATAGCTGCGGAGCGCGCGTACTTCGTCCTTGCCGCTGACCGGTCCGTGCCCGGGCACGACGATATCGACGTCGAGGGCGAGGATATGATCGCAGGCGCCGATCCAGTTGCTGACCGGCCCCGCCCACATCACCGGATGACCGCCGACGAAGACGATATCGCCGGTATAGACGATACGGTCGTCGGGGACGTGGACGATCACGTCGCCGCGGGTGTGAGCCGGGCCGACATTGGTCAGTTCGACCCGTTTATCGCCGACCTGCAGGACCAGGTCGCGGTCGAAGGTTCGGGTAGGGAGGGTGTTTTCAATACCCGCAAAATCGAATTTGCGGCCCATGAGCTCCCAGATGATGGCCCCGGCATCGCCCATGTCCCGCCACGCGTTGACGCGGCTGATAAAGGCTTCCGGCGGGCGGATTTCCATCTCGTCGGCACAGGCCTGCGACGCGACGATCTCGGCGCCGGTCACAAGCTGATTGCCATAAGTATGGTCGCCATTCGCGTGGGTGTTGACCAGGGTGTCGATCGATTGTGCGGCCGGCGCCGCATCGCGCATCGCCGCCAGCATGTCGGCGGTCAGCGGAAGGTCGAACAACGTGTCGACCAGCAGCGACGCCCCGCCATCGGTAATGAGGCCCGCGTTGCTCCACCCCCAGCCGCCATCCGGCAGCAGGTAAGCCCAGCATCCCTTGCCCACCTCGTGCAGGCCTTTTGTATATTGCCAGTCCGCCATGGGTACGTTGACCCTCCCTCAGGAAACCTTGTACCTGTTCCTGCAACGGACGAAAAGCGGTGCGGAAGGCGCGGCCATGACCATACGATTCGATGATATCGGCAACCGGCTGAAGGCATTCCGTCTTGCGTCCGGTCTGAGCGCGGATGAAATCGCCGCCCGGCTCGATATTTCGCGGACCGCGCTGTACCGTTTCGAAAAGGGAGAGGTCGCCAAGATCGAGACCCTGGAGAAACTGTCCGATCTGCTGGAAGTATCGGTTCCGACCTTGCTCGGAGTCGGGGTCGAATACATCTCGTCCGCCGTGGCGTTTTTTGAACGCCTCCGCCAGATCGAGGAGAGCGCGGAACATATCGTCGTGCTGGCGGGCCCGGTCTCCTATCTGCTGGCGTCCGATGCGTTCGGCGAAACGCTCGAAGAAGTGCTCGCCGAAAGCATTCCCGCCGGCACGGTCGATCACGACCGCGCCCAGGCGACGGTCCGCGAACTGATACCCATCCTGCGGCAGCGCAAGGAAAGTTGGCGCACCCGCAAGCCCGGCATCCTGAACCTGATATCCGGGGCCGAGATCGACCGGTTCCTGAGGAACGGGCTGGTCGGCCGGCTGGACCTGCCCGACGATGTGCTTGCCGAGCGCCGCGCCCGCGCCCGCGCCGAAGCGCAACACCTGATCGGACTGATGGAACAGGAACCCATTGGGGTGCAGATCGGTATCGTGCCTGGGGCGCTGCCCCATAACAGTTTCCAGATATTCCGCCAGGCCGACCGCAAGATCCTGACGCTCAGCCCGTTCCGCCTCGGCGAACAACCGAATGTTCATGGCGGTATCGCGATGATCACCTCGGCGCCGGAAGCGCTGGAACTGCATGAACGGACGGTCGAGGACATGTGGCGGCGCGCCCATAAGGGCCGGGACGCGGCGAATTTCATGAGCGATCTGATCGGGAAATTGCCCGGTTGACCGGGCCAGGCTGGATGCAATGACCGATATCCCCGACCTGTTGCGCGCCGCCGCGGATTCTCAGCGCGACGGACGCTTCGACGACGCGGAAGCCGCCTATCGCGCGGTGCTGGCACAGGAATCCGGCCACATTGCGGCGCAGCATAATCTCGGCGTTATCGTGGCTCGGCGCGGGGACGCGGTCGCGGCGCTCGGAATTTTCGACCGGTTGCTGGGCGCCGAGCCCTATTATGCTGCCGCCCATTTCAACCGGGGAAACGCGCTCCGCGCCCTTGGCCGCGCCAGCGACGCAATCGAGGACTATCGTACCGTGCTGGCGATTGAGCCCGATCATTACCAGGCGCACAGGGCATTAGGGTTTCTCTGGCTGGCGGCGGGCGACCGGGACAGGTCGTTGGACCATTTCGCGCGCACCTATGACCTGCGCCGCGGCGACGATCGTAACGGTATGGCGAATGTATCGCTGCGGACGGCCAGCCGGGCGAAGCTGCAGCACGACGCGGATTTGTTTCGCCATTTGCCGCCCCGGGTACGCGATGGCGGCCGGTTCGAACTTCTTGCCCGGATATATGAAAGCGTGGCCGACGACCTGCCGGCAGAAGATATCGCCGTCGAGCTGACAGACCTCCAGTTGGAAACCGTGGGGCCGGACTACAACACGGCGATCCATCTCGTCGATGCGCCGGAACTGCCCGGCGGCGCCGTGAATCCGGCGCTGGACGGCGCGGCGATCACCGGTATGTATCGTGAAACTGCGCCGGGCATCGCCTGGTTCGACGATCTGCTGACGCCGAAAGCGCTGGCCCTGCTGCAGCGTTACCTGCGCAACAGCACGATCTGGCATGATTTCACCCATATCGGCGGCTTTGTCGCGGCCTATCTGGAAGACGGCATGGCGTCGCCGCTGGTGCTCCAGATCGCCGATGAATTCCGCCAAGCGCTGCCGGAGCTGCTGGGCCCGCATCCGCTGACCCAGGCATGGGCGTTCAAGGGCCTGCGCGGCACCGAGCCCATCGACGTGCATGCCGACGATGCGGCGGTCAGCCTGAATTTCTGGATCACACCCGATACGGCGAACCGGAACCCCGATACCGGCGGGTTGGTGGTGTACCGCGAACCGCCTCCCGCGGACTGGCCGATTGTCGATTATACCGCGGACCGGGCGCGGATTCGGTCGTTTCTGGCAGCGCAGGGCGAGACCGCGTTACGGGTGGGATATGCCGAGAACCGGGCGGTTTTGTTCGATTCGCGGCTGTTTCACGGCTCGGATGCGCCCGATTTCGCGCCAGGCT
>JAQCHR010000021.1 GCA_027619655.1 Pseudomonadota bacterium | reverse complement strand
CTGGCAGGGTATCCTGTGGATGGTCGTCGGCCTGACCTGTCTTGGCGGGCTGATCTGTGTTCCCCTGATTGAAACGCCGCGCGCAAGAACCGGTCCGCGGGAAAGCCCCTTTGCGGGCATGCTGCGCATCGCAAGGGACCGCAACTATGGTGCACTGGTCGGTTCCTGCGCATTCATGAACGCGGGTCAGCATATTTTCTTTACCTATCTCACCCTGTTCATGCGCGAAGCGCTGCAATCCAGCCAGGGGATCGCCAGTCTTGCCATGGGCCTGGCGCAAGGGGGCAGCGCCTTAGGCCGCATCGGTTGGGGTGTGGTCAGCGATACAGTCTTCCGGGGACGCCGGAAAAAACTGACCGCCATGTTATGCGTTGCTGCCGCGGTATTTTTCGGACTTATGGCCGCTGTCGATACCTGGTGGGGAATTGGCGCGGGCCTTGCCGTCGCGATCCTTCTGGGACTGACCATCGCGTCGTGGGCGTCACTGGTCCAGACGCTGGCCGTGGAATCCGTCAGCCGCGCGGATTCGGGTTCGGCGATAGGGTTCATGGCGCTCGGTACCGGCATGGGATCCATGTTCGGTCCGCCGCTGTTCGGCGCGGTAATCGACGCGACCGCAAGTTTCGGTCAGGGCTGGCTGGTTGCTGGCCTGGTCACCGGAATCGGCGTCGCCATGTTTTGCGTGCTTTATCGCGAACGTTGATCCGGCGTTTATCGCTGGCCATTGCGGGAATCGTTTCTTCACGGGTAGGCACAGGGATACCAAATGTGTAAACATCCTCAGATGTGCGCCACGACAAGCGGGCGCCGCGACGTTTGAACGGGAGGAAAATCATGCGCGCAATTACCAGACGTACGACTCTTCTGACGAGTGCAGCCATGGCTCTGGCCATTGCCGTGCCGTCGGCAATGGCCCAGGACGACAAGTTTCCGTCAAAAACGATTGAAATCGTAACGCACGCAAAATACGGCGGTGGCACGGACACGACTGCCCGGATGATGATGATTCGTACCCGCCGCGAACTCGGCGTCGATATGGTCGTCAACAGCCAGCAGGGCGGCGGCGGCGCCACGGCGATCGACTACGCGATGAAGAAGCCGAAGGACGGCTATACCGTTCTCGCCATGACGCAGACACATCTTTACACGATCGCGCGCGGCAAGGCGGGGTTGGCATCGACGATATCGTCGGCATTGCCCGGGCGATGGACGATCCCACATTTATTACCGTAAACGCCAAGGGCGATATCAAGACCTTGGACGACCTGATCGCCCGCTCCAAGGAAAAGCCGCTGAACTGGGGCATCGCTGAAATCGGCAATACCGAACATGTCGGCCTGATCCAGTTCGCGAAAAAGACCGGGATCAAATACAAGGTTGTTCCGTTCGGCAGCGGCGCCCAGATGGTGCAGGCGCTGATGTCCGGCGCGATTGACGCCACGCTGCCAAATGTCAGCGAAGCTTCGACCCAGGTCGTCGACGGCACCTTCCGTGCACTTGCCGTGATGGCGAAAAAGCGGCTGAAGGATTTCCCGGACGTGCCGACGACGTTCGAGAAGGGTATTGATGTCGCGACATCTACAACCCGTGGCTATTTTGTGCTTAAAGGCACGCCGCAGGACCGCATCGAGGCCCTGTCCGCCGCCATGGTCAAGGCAATGAAGCATTCGACCTTTGGCGAGTACCTGAAAAGCTCAGGCCTCGACCCCGAAGCGAGCGTCGCGAGTTGGGAAGAATGGACCGAAAATATCAAGGCTGAATACGCGGTAGCACGCGAAGCACTGGTCGAACTGGGCCTCGCGAAATAACCATCAAGGCCCTGAAATGACCGATCCTACCCACGCGGATCAGGCCGGGGAATCGACGGTGCGGAGCGTTTCCGCACCGTCGTCCCTTCTGCACCGAACCGATCTCATCCTGACGCTGGCGCTCTTCGCATTTTGCGGATTTACCTGGTATGCGACAACCCAGTTCGAAGAGCCTTCGGCGCTGTTCCAGGACAATATCCAGCCCGCCTTTTTTCCGCGGATCATGGTCTGGACTATCCTGTTACTGTCGATATTGCTGCCATTAGAACATCGGGCAATCGCCAGGCGCGGCGACGATATCGATGCAGAGCGCAGCAGCCGCATCCAGCCCATGGCCTATATCACCTTCGGCGTGCTGGTCACGCTGTTGCTGATCGCGCCCTGGCTGGGAACCCTGTTGACGATCATGACCGCTTCGTTTGTTTTGCCCCTGCTGTGGGGCGAACGGCGGCTGAAACTGGTCGTCCCCTTTGCCATCCTGTTTCCAATCGCGGTAACAGTGCTGTTTTCCAAGGTGCTGCAGGTCTATTTCGAACCCGGGTTGCTTGGCGAAACCGTCGGATCTTGGGTCCAGTAAGCCTTTAATTTCAGGAAATCGACATGGACGACATGCTCCTCGGCCTTTCGCTGCTGGCTGACCCTTATACCCTAATCCTGATCGTAATCGGCGTGCTGATCGGCGTGACCATCGGCGCCCTGCCCGGCCTCAGCTCCTCCATGGCCGTGGCGCTGCTGCTGCCGTTCACGATCTCGCTCGAACCGGTTCCGGCAATCGCCATGATGGCGTCTCTATACTGCGCCGGCACCTTCGGCGGCTCGATCACCGCCATCCTGATCAACACGCCAGGCGCACCGCCTGCCGCCGCAACGGCGCTCGACGGCTATCCCATGGCGCAGCGCGGCGAAGCCGGGCGAGCACTCGGCATGGCTGCCGTCAGCAGTGTGATCGGCGGGATATTCAGTCTTATCGTCTTTCTTTTCACGGCGCCCCTGCTGGCCGAAATCGCGCTGGAATTCCGGCCGCAGGAATATTTCGCGCTGGCGATTTTCGGCCTGTCGATGCTGGCGTCGATTTCCGGCAAGTCGTCAATCCGCAACCTCATCGCGGGCGCCGTCGGGGTGCTGATCAGCACCGTCGGCGTGCACCTGACGACGGGCGTAGAACGGTTTACGTTCGGGATACCGCATCTGACCGAAGGTATCGGATTCCTGCCCGTACTCATCGGGTTGTTCGCCATGGGGGAAATGCTGAACCAGAGCCAGGCGCTCGATGTCGTTTACCAGCGGGTGACCTCCGTCGCGATCAAGCTGCCGTCCCTGGCCGACTATATCAAGGTCAAGGGAGCGGTCATCCGGTCCTGTTTTATCGGCACCTTCATCGGCATCCTGCCGGCGGAAGGCACCACCGTGGCCGCGATTATGGGCTATAACGAAGCCAAACGCTGGTCCAAGAACAAGCATGAGTTTGGCAAGGGTGCGCTGGAAGGCATTGCCGGTCCGGAAACCGCCAACAATGCGGCAACCGGCGGCGCCATGGTGCCCACGCTCGCGCTTGGTATTCCCGGCAGCGCGACGACAGCCATCATACTCGCCGCGTTGATCATGCATGGCTTCCGTCCGGGGCCCAATCTGGTACGGGAGACCCCCGAATTCGTCTATGCGATTTTCGGTGCGATGCTGATCGCCAACTTCGTCTTCCTGATCGTCGGACTGGGCGGCGCAAAACTGTTTTCCCGGGTCACGCTCATCCCGCGGACCATTCTTTGGCCGGCTGTATTTGTCTTCTCGATGATCGGCTCCTACGCCCACGGACAGTCTGTTTTCGACGTCTGGGTCATGCTGGGTTCGGGGTTGCTCGGCTTCCTGATGCTCCGCCACGGATTTGGTCCGGCGCCGCTGGTGATGGGACTGATTCTCGGTCAACTCGTCGAGGAAAACCTGTCGCAGGCGATGATCATTCTCGACAACAATCCGTTCCGGATGCTGGAAAGCCCGATTGTGGTCGGTTTCCTGATCCTGACCATCATCAGCCTGTTCTGGACGCCGATATACGCCCTGCTGACGCGACACAAGACCTGAAGGCTACCATTGCGTATTGAATCCAGTGAATAGTGAAGGGATGCGCTGGATGTCCTGAATGACATCCGGGGTCAGCCACGGGTCGGCGTCCGGCGCATGTATGGCGTCCATCGCATCGCTCAACCCGCCGAAGCGTGCCTCAATGGCTTTGGCGATGGTGTCATGCGTGCCGACCGCTGCAAACAGGTGCACCACGTCATCGGAAATTTCCTGCGCGATCCGGTCCCACTGCTCGGCCCGGACCATTGCGTTCAGTTTCTGGCCCAGGTCATGCAGTCCGTGCAGTTCGAAGACCGGCCAGTAGGCTCGGGTCGACCCGTAGAAGGCGACGCGGAACCGGACATATTCGAAGATTTTTGCAACGGTTTCCTCATCGGGTCCGGTGACCACGAACCCACCGCCGGAAATTTCGAAATTCTCGCGCGGGAGGCTGCTTTTCGCCCAGCCCTCCGCCAGCTTCGGCAACACGGCCTCCTCGACATATTTTCGCGTGCAGAACGGATGCAGTTGCACCCCGTCGCAATGCGACCCCGCCAGCCGCAGCATCGCCGGACCGACAGCGGCAATGGTGACTGGCACCATCGGCAAATTCGTGACCTCGGGCACGAAATGCGGCATCATCAGGGAAAACCGGTAATGTTCGCCGGCGTAATCGGCCGCCGTCCCCTTCTCCCAGCAGCGCCAGATCGCGCGCAATACCTCGATATATTCGCGCATGCGCGGCGCGGGCGGCGTCCAGGGGACGCTGAAACGGCGTTCATTGTGCCCCTTGACCTGGGTGCCAAGACCCAGCTTGAAACGCCCGCCCGATGCCAGTTGCAGGTCGTGCGACATGCCGGCCACCGCCATCGGCGTGCGGGCGAAGGCGATGGCGATCCCGGTCATCAGTTCGACCCGTTCGGTCATCGTCGCCGCCACGGCAAGCGAGAGGAAGGGGTTATTGGAATTTTCCATCATGCGGATCGAATCGAAGCCCGATGATTCGACATGCCGCGCCGCATCGGGCACCAGTTGCAGGTTATTCTTGGGCACCGTTGTAGCGACACGCATAAGATATTCCTTTCAGGGACTTTATTCGACAAAACGCGATGCGTCGGGTGTGACAGCGGCGCATCTGCGGGCTAACTTACCGGCAAATATCCATGATGAGGAGAGTACACGTAATGACGGCAATCCAGTTCGGTCTCATGCTGCGCGGCCAGTTCCCGCAGGAAGACGACATGACGCAGCGATTCAACGAACTGATGCTGCAGGCCAAGTTGGCCGACAGGCTCGGCTTTTCCTGTGTGACGAAGGGGTCGCATTACGCCGGATATCCGCTGCAGGATGTTCAGCAGATCCCGTTCCTGGCCGCATTGGCGCGCGAAGCGCCGAATGTGCGGCTTAATGCGGGAATCGTGCTGCTTTCCCTGCACAAACCGCTGGATATCGCAGAACAGCTTGCCTCCATCGACGTTATTTCCGGCGGCCGGCTGATTTTCGGCATCGCGCTGGGCTATCGCGAGGTCGAGTTCAAGGCGTTCGGCACGACCCAGAAGGAACGTGTCGCCCGGTTCGAGGAAAACCTGATCGCGATCAAGCGGTTGTGGACGGAAAACAACGTCAACATGAAGGGGTCGCATTTCGAACTGGAAAACGCTTCGGTCTCCCTGAAACCCGTACAGAAGCCGAATCCGCCGATCTGGGTCGGCGCCAATGCGGATCCGGCCATACGGCGCGCCGCGAAAATCGGCGATTGCTGGTACATGAACCCGCATAACCGGATCGACACCATCGCGCGGCAGGTCGATGTCTACAAGGCGGCGCTGGAGGAATACAACAAGCCGATGCCGGAGGAATTCCCGATCCGGCGCGAGGTTTTCGTCGCCAAAACGCGCGAAGAGGCATTGCGCCTGTGCGGTGAAACCCTGGCGGTCAAGTACAAGGTGTACCACGAATGGGGACAGGACAAGGCGATGCCCAAGGGCGACGACAATCTGGGGCTCGAATTCGACGAACTGGCGCGTGACCGTTTCCTGATCGGTTCGCCCGACGAAGTCACTGACCAGGTGGTGGATCTGCACCGTCGTACCGGCGCCAATCATATTATTGCCAGCATGCAATGGCCCGGCACGCCGCTGACGGCAACGATCGATTCGATGCAGATGCTGGCAGAGGAAGTGTTCCCGCGCGTGGCGCAGGCCATTTGAGACAAGTGAACGTGAATTCAAGAGGTTAAATGAAGATGACCAGGAAAATGCAGTACGGCATCGGCATGCGCACGCAATACGCGGCCGGATTCGATATGCAGCAAGGGTTCCAGGAACATGTCGAGCAGGCCCGGCTGGCCGAAAAACTCGGATTTGATTCGCTGATGAAGAACTCGCATTTCGCGGGATATCCCTTGCAGGAATTCCAGCAACTGCCGTTTCTGTCCCGGATCATGACCGAAGCGCCCAGCCTGCGCCTGCTGACAGGGATCGTCCTGTTATCGCTGCAGAAACCGCTCGACCTGGCGGAACAACTGGCATCGATCGATGTCATGTCCGGCGGCAAGCTGATATTCGGCTGCGGACTCGGCTACCGCGAGGTCGAGTTCAAGGGCTTCGGCACAACGCAGAAGGATCGTGTGCCGCGGTTCATTGAGAACCTGCAGGCGGTCAAACGCCTGTGGACCGAAGACCACGTCTCCATGAAAGGCTCGCATTTCGAACTGGTCGATGCGACGCTTTCGATGAAACCGTTGCAGAAGCCGACACCGGCGATCTGGATGGGCGCCAATGCGGATGTCGCGATCGAACGCGCGGCCGAACTGGCGGACGTCTGGTTCATGAATCCCCATCAGCGCATGGAGACCATCCAGCGCCAGACGGAGGTGTACAAGCGGGCGCTGGACAGGCTGAACAAACCGTTTCCAACGGAAGTGCCGATCGCACGGGAAATATTTGTCGCCAATTCCCGCGAGGAAGCCATCAACACCGCCAAGCCGTTCCTGGAGGAAAAATACAAGATCTATCACCAGTGGGGGCAGGACAAGGTCATGCCGAAAGGCGACGACAACCTGGCCCTCGACTATGACGAACTTCTGGAGGACCGGTTCATGCTCGGTTCGCCGGAGGAAATCGCCGAACAGATCATCGCGCAAAACCGGATGTGCGGGATCAATCACCTGGTCCTGCAATTCCACTGGGTCGGCATTCCGCACAGCCTGGTGCTTGAATCCATGACCCGCTTTGCGGAGGAAGTGCGGCCACTGGTCGAACAGGGGCTGTAATCGATGCGGTACGGTGGCGGCCTGGTCAGTCTTGCCGGTTTTCTGGTGTTTTCCGGCATCGTGACATCCGGCCCGTTATGGGCCGGCGAGAAATTCGATGTCCCGGTCCCGAAGGATTTCCTGCAGACCGTCAGCCGCGATGGCAATTCGCACGCAATCGGGCATTTCATTCCGCAGACCGAAACGGAAGAAACCTGGACCCGCAAGATAATCGTCCAGGTTTTCAAGGGCATGAAAATGGATGCGGCCGAATATATGGCGCAGATGCAGGGGCGGAAAATCGGCGGCTGTCCCCAGTTCGATGCCCGGGACCTGGTCACCGGCAACCACAACGGTTACCCATCAGCGCGGATCACGCTGGCCTGCAGCTACAATGCGGAAAATGACAAGGGATCAGTCGCCATGGTCCGGGTCTATTCCGGCGCCGAAAACTTCTATTACGTCCAGCAGGCCTGGCGCGGCGCGCCGTTTGACCTCAAGGAATTGCCGCTCCCCGATGATTTACTGAAGGAATGGATCGCGTTTCTGGATGCCGTCACCGTCTGCAATCCCGATGACGCCGCCCATCCCTGCCGGTAGTCTTCTATGAATTTAACGGGTTACTCTGCCGCGCCAACCAGGCCGGTCCGGTATAGTAAGGGCTTCACATCCCGCTCATAGCGGCGAGCCGGTGTGTTGACGACCTCGCCCAGCGGCGCTGCGCCAAAGGATATCCGGACCTGGTCTTCCGGCGGTACGCCATAAAATGTCGTTCGCTGGACCGGTACGCGGCCGATATCGCGGATCATGGCCTCCATCTTTTCCGGCGGCATTTCCTGGCCATGGGAGGCACCGGCCGCACGGGTGATCGTTTCGTTCATCAGCGTGCCGCCCAGGTCGTTCGCCCCGGCATTCAGGCAGGCCTTCACGCCTTCCGGGCCCATTTTCACCCAGGAAGTCTGGATATTGGTGATATGCGGGTGCAGCGCCAGCCGCGCCACCGCATGCATCAACACGGCTTCCCGGAATGTCGGTCCGCGCCGGGCATTCCCTTTCAGGTAAATCGGCGCTTCCTCGGCAACAAAGGGCAGCGGTACGAATTCCGTGAACCCGCCTGTCTTCTTCTGCAGGTTGCGTAACCGCAGCAGATGCCGCGCCCAGTGCACCGGCCGCTCGACATGCCCGTACATGATGGTCGAGGTCGTACGCAGCCCGGCGTTATGGGCGGCCTCCATCACTTCGAACCATTGCGCCGTATTGACCTTGTCCGGGCACAGGATTACGCGGACTTCATCGTCCAGGACTTCCGCTGCGGTACCCGGCAGCGACCCAAGGCCCGCATCGCGCAAGCGGGACAGGAAGTCGGCTGTGTCAATTCCCAGCGTCTTCGCGCCCTGCCAGACTTCCAGCGGGGAATAGGCGTGGACATGCATGCCCGGGACGGCGGCCTTAACGGCGCGGCAGATTTCCAGATAGGTCTCGCCGGTATATTCCGGATGAATACCACCTTGCATGCAGACTTCCGTCGCGCCCCGCTCCCAGGCTTCGACAACGCGGCGGATGATTTCGTCCATATCCAGGTCGTATGGCTGTCCGCGCAGGTTCTCGCTCATCTTGCCTTTCGAAAAGGCGCAGAACTGGCACTTGAAATAACAGACATTGGTGTAGTTGATATTGCGCGTCACGACATAGCTGACGGTATCGCCGTTCATCGCACGGCGCAGGTCATCCGCGGCTTCGCATACCGCCGCGACCTCGCCGCCGCGCGCGCGAAACAGTCGCGTGACATCGGCTTCGGAAAGGTCCCCGCCATCCCGCGCCTTCGCAATGATATCGGTGAACCCGGGACTTACCGCCGCCAGCGAACCCGCCCATAGCGGCGGCGGCGTGGACGGCGTTCCGGTCATCCAGCTATCCGTTCGTGGCAGGCCGTCACCATCGACGAGGCGAAGAACCGGAGTCCGAAACGCCTTGTCGAGCCATTTTTCGCCGTTCAGGGCATAATCCGGGTAAATCGCCAGGCGCTCGACAAGCGTCTTGCCGGCGGTGGCCGTCTGCCGCGCCAGTTCGTCCAGATGCGGCCATGGCGCTTCCGGATTGACATGGTCGGGGGTCACCGGGGACACGCCGCCCCAGTCATTCAGCCCGGCAGCGATCAGGCGGTCCAGCATGCCAGGGCTTAGATTGGGCGGCGCCTGGATCGTTACGTCAGGCGCGAAGAGCAGCCGCGCCATGGCGATGGTCCAGAGCAATTCCTCGGTCGATGGCTCGGGTGAGTCCGACATCTTCGTGCCGGCCTTCGCCCGGAAATTCTGGACGATAACTTCCTGGATATGGCCGTATTCGACATGCAGGTCGCGCAGGGCCAGCAGCGATTCAATCCGCTCGACCCGCGTTTCGCCTATCCCGATCAGAATGCCGGTCGTGAACGGTACGCCAAGTTTGCCGGCAATCCTGATAGTTTCCAGGCGGATCGCGGGATCCTTGTCGGGGGAGCCATAATGCGGCCCCCCCTTCTCCAGCAGCCGCGGCGATATCGATTCCAGCATCAGCCCCTGGCTGACGGATACACCGCGCAGCATCGCCATGTCTTCGGCCCCCATGACACCCGCATTCACATGGGGCAGCATGCCGGTCTCGCGAAATACCAGGTCGCAGACCTCGGCCAGATAGGAAAGCGTTGACTCGTGACCCAGCGATGCAAGTTCATCGCGGGCGACGCGGTAGCGCAGCTCCGGCTTGTCACCCAGCGTGAACAGGGCTTCCTTGCAACCGGCGGCAGCGCCGGCGCGCGCAACCGCTAGAATTTCTTCATGCGTCATGTAGGCGCGCTGCCCACGGCGCGGCGGATGCGCGAACGTGCAGTAGTGGCAGACGTCGCGGCACAATTGTGTCAACGGAATGAATACCTTGCGCGAATAACTGACCGTACCGGCATAGGTCGCGTCACGCATGAACGAGGCCCGCGCCATCAATGCGTCCGTGTCGCTATCCTGCGCCAGTGCCAGAGCGGTTTGCCTGTCGATCATGCTGCGGAATCTCCCGCCCTGAGCCGTTCGGCAATGCCGTTGTCCCGCAACCAGCACTGCGCGCGGGTTTCACCGGGCGCCGCCATCAGTGCCGCCAGGTCATCCGGCCGGTCGATATCCAGCCCCAGGCCCGGAAGCGGCAGAATCTTTGGGACAACGCCCCGGTCCGCAGCCTCCTGCAGATGCGGTTTGAAACTGTCATTGCCAAAGCGAAAGGAGATCAGCCCCGGCGGCGAACAGGCGATGCAGTTCGAGCCGCGCTCATCCTGCGCCGGCACGATGGTCATTGCCGGCGCCGCACCATGCGCCGACAGAACCTGCTCCAGTTCCGTCACCGGTACCAGTGGCACATCGCCAGGGACGGCAACCATGCCACCCACGCCCTGTGCCGACAGCCAGTCAGCCGCGGCCTGCACGGCGACCGTCTAGCCGCGGTCTTCCGGCTCCTCCAGGACTTCCGCGCCATGCCGCGCCGCGATGGCGGCTGCCGAAGGGTCACGGGTAACGACCAGCACGCCATCCAGTCCCGGTACGCGGACCAGGGTCGACAGGACATCCTCGAACATCGCCGCAAACAGGGCTGTCCGTTCTCCGGCATTCAGGACGCCCCCGAGCCGCTGCTTCGCATCGGTGAAATTCTTGGCTGGTAAAACGGCCCACATAACCCGTTGGGGCTCCCCTGACAATTACAGTTCCTGCGCGAAGGCGACCACATCGCGCGCCAACGATACACGATCCTGTAAAGATTTCATCACCGTATTCGTGACGCGGACCTGGCATCCCAGGTCGCGTATCGCGTCTGCCGAAACCGCATCGGCGGTATCGATGACGAAGCCATCGATCAGATCACGATAATGTTCGGCTATGGCGAAGGCGGAGGTCGGGCGCCCCAGTTCCGCGAGCATTTTCGCTGTCGGTCCCTTGATGGCCTGACCGCCGACGATCGGCGAAACGGCAATGACCGGTGCCGGAAAGTCGGCCAGCATCGCGCGGACCGTTGGAACAGCAAGGATCGGATCGACGCTGATGAACGGGTTCGACGGGCAAATGACCACCATTTCCAGCGAAGTACCTGTTAACGCCTTCGTCAATGCCTCACCCGGTCTGGCCGTATCCGCGCCGTCAAAATGGAATCCGGTGACTTCGGGGCGGCACTGGTCGCGCACGAAATAATGCTGGAAGGCCAGCGGACCGTCCGGCGTTGCCACGATGGTGCGGACGGGATCGTCGCTCATCGGCGCGATACGGGCCGCAATACCCAGGCGTTTCGCGATTTCGGCCGTGATGGCGCTGAGGCTCTCCCCGGCGCCGAGCCGCCGCGTACGTTCAACATGCAGGGCAAGGTCGCGGTCGCCAAGGCGAAACCAGGTCTCGCCGCCAAGACTGTCCAGCGTTTCCATGAAGGACCAGCTTTCGTCCTTCCGGCCCCAGCCGGTCGATGGGTTGGCCAGCCCCGACAGGGTATAGGTTACGGTATCGATATCGGGGCAGATGCGCAGGCCGAGATGATCGAAATCGTCGCCCGTATTGGCCACGACGAGCAGATTGTCCGGGTCCACGGTATGGCTAAGCCCAAGCGCAAGCTTCGCCCCGCCGACGCCGCCGGACAACGCCAGGCAGGTCGCGCTGCTCAACGAAACAGGTCCTCGGCGATATCCCGGATCAGCCCGCTGGCGGGAATGTGGGGCCCGGCATAGTCAAATCCTCGGACCAGTACCGCAGGAGCGCCTTCCGCCGCCTGTCCCTGCAGCATCGACGCTGCGGCGGCAAGTTCGTCCGCCAATCCGACGATGGATGATTGCAACGGGCGCCCGAACATATCCTGCTGACCACGCAGGTCGAGCAGCGACGGAAAACCGGCCGCCCCTATGGCAATGCCGACGGTGCCGCTGCGCCAGGCCCGGCCGACGCTGTCATTCATGATGACGGCGACGGATACGCCACGGCGCGCCAGGATTTCACCGCGCAGGTGGGCGCAATCGCCATCCGGATTCCGGGGCAGCAACAGCACGCGCTCGCTGCCGTCTTCCGCGGGCTCGACATTGGAAGCGTCGATACCGGCATTGGCCATGACCATGCCGAGCCGGTGCACGACGATGATCACGCCGGGCCGCTTGCGCAGCACCTCGCTGGATTCCGACAGGATCAGTTCGACGACGCGCGGGTCCTTTTCCGTCTCCGCCGCCAAAGCTTCCGCTTCGGCGGAAGGCGTCACCGTGTGCAGTACCGCATACCGGTTCTGCGCCTTTGAGAACACCTTCTGGGCAACGACAAACACATCGCCGTCGTGCAGGTCATCGCCGGCTGCATTGAGCAACAGGGTAGCCAGGTCGTCGCCCGGTTTGACCCGCGGGATCCCGTCCAGCGCACGAAGCGTCAGGGTTCTGCTTGTCACTCGGTCCCGCCCGGCGTGCCGGTGATGCGAATGCCGGCGCCGTCGATCTTGTAGTTGCGATTGATATGTATCAGCATCGCCGTCAGCGCTTCCCCGACCACCGAATTGTCGATCGGTCCCCCGTGCCAGCCCTTCATGCCCGCGGCTTCCACAAGCTTCAGCACTTCGTCGCGCGCGGCCTTCTTGTCGCCGAAGACCAGCACATCGCTGTCGATGGCGTGATCCATGTCCTGCAGATGCGCCGCCGCGATATTGTGAAAGGCGGAAGTCACCTGCACGTTTTCACCCAGTAAAATCTGCGATGTCCTGGCAGCGGAGCCTTCCGGCGGCAGATGTACCCGCGAAACACGGGGCGGCACTAGCGGGACCGTCACATCGACGAAAATCTTTCCCTGCACGGCATCCTTTACCGCATCGATTGTCGGGCCATGGTTCTCCCAGGGCACGGTCATGACGACGATATCGCCCTTCGCCGCGGCCTCGGCATTGCCATACCCGGATACCGTGGAATTTGCCACGCGCTGCGCCAGCGCCTTTGCCGCATCGGCGGCGCGGTCCGCGGCGCGCGACCCGATGATGACCGGGTATCCCGCCGTCGCCCAGCGCAAGGCCAGCCCCGCGCCCAGCGCGCCGGTGCCGCCGAGTATTGTTATGGAAGGCTTGCCGTCGGCCATCGAAATGCTCCTGAACTGTTCCGGTTTACGCACGGGGCAGGATACCGTCCTGCGAAAGATGTAGATACTGGAAATACCCCGATTTCTTAATGATATGACTATCTGTAGTCATCAGGGAGCGCAACCAAGTTGCTGAAATTTCTCTCATCTTGCGTCAAATATTTAGCGCCTCTCTCTCAAATGCAACGGAGCGTCTGCGCCGCCTGGCTGTACCGACCAATTGCCGGTTTTGCATCCAGTTGCGGATGGGTTACGCTTGTTTACCCAATAATCCGGGAGGATACAGATGAGTGACGTTCAGGCAGCGCCCCATGGCCGCGGGACCGGCATTCCCTATCCGTTCGATATTCGGCCGCTAACCGATACCGGCGGCGCTGAAATTACGGGGCTGGACCTTGCCGCACCGTTGGACGACGGAATGCGCGACGCAATCATGCGTGCGTTTCTCGAGTTCCATATCCTGGTCTTCCGGGGCCAGTCCCTGACCAAGGACCAGCAGGCGGTGTTCAGCAAAAATTTTGGCGAATTGGAACATCATGTCGGGCGGTTGCCGGATGGATCGCCCTACCCCATCGTCCATACCGTGACCAACCTGGACGAAGACGGCAAACCAACGCCCGGGGCGGTCGCGCTGGGCAATTATTTCTTCCATACGGACAAGTCCTATCACGATATACCGTCGCTGATGACCATGCTGCACGCGATTGAATTGCCCCCCAGCGGTGGCGATACCCAGTTCGCGAATACGCAGATGGCCTATGATGCCTTGTCTCCTGAGATGAAAGCGAGAATCTCGGGACTCAAAGCGGAACACAGCTGGGAGGCCAGCCGCCGCAACTCCGGCGCGCCGCCGGCAACGGAAGAACAGAAACGCGAGCGTCCGCCGGTCGTCCATCCCATCGTGCGAACCCATCCGGATACGGGCCGGAAAAGCATCTATCTCGGCAATCACGTCTCTCACATCCTCGGCCTGCCTGCGGCCGAGAGCGACGCGTTGATTGCCCAGTTGATGGAGCATGTCGGCCAGCCGCAGTTCACCTACACGCACCAGTGGCGCGACGGCGATTATGTCATGTGGGACAACCGCTGCCTGCTGCACCGGGCCCTGCGGAATTACGAAATGGCAACACAGCGGCGCGTCCTGCACCGCACGGTGATTATCGGAACGGCGCCGTATTAACGCCTGAAGGACTGGCCGTCGAAAGATTCCACGACGGCCAGTTCCTCAACCGGGCGGCGCCGGAGCCGGGTAAGCTGCTTGACCGGCTTGCCGAGCGGGACCAGCGCGCAGACCGCAAAATCCGCCGGAATGCCGAGCAATTCCTTGATGGCCGGTTCGGCCGCGATGGCCAGTGTCGTCAAGGCGCCGCCGAAACCCGCCTGACGCGCGCCCAGCAATACATTCCAGACAAACGGATAGATCGAGGCGCCGCTGACGATGCCGACGCGGTCCAGATACTGGTCCATCGACGCCACGACCTTGAGATCGACCGTGAAGACCAGAAGGACGGAAGCGGTGCGCAAAGCTGTGGTCATCGCCGCCGAAACAGGGGTAGCGTCAATGTCTGCGGCCGACAGTCTGGTTGATACGATCGTATTGAACGGGGCTTCGCCGGCTTTGGTCTGCGCCATATAGCGTTTCACCATGGGCGCCATCAGGTCCGCGATACGGTCGCGGACGATCTGGTCCCGGACGATGATGACGCGGTTTCCCTGACGGTTGCCGCCACTCGGCGCGAACCGGGCGTTGTCGAGAATGTTGTACAGCACCGCATCGGGCAGCGGTTCGCCTGTATACTGCCGCGCGGCAAAGGTTGTCCGCATCGCTTCGTTCAGATCCATCACCATCCCCCCTGGAATATTCGCGTCTGACGACTGAAGCATCGTCGACGGGAGAGGGCAAGGATGCATCAGACACTCTCTTGTCGTTGCAGCCGCGATGCGCAAGATTTGCATTGGACCAATAAACGGAAAGGTAAGTCGCATGACGGGACAACTCGAGGGCAAGACCGCAATCGTCACAGGCGCCGCGCGCGGCCTGGGCAAGGAATATGCGATCCGCCTCGCCGGGGAAGGCGCCGCCGTCGTGGCCGGCGATATCCGCAACTGCGACGAAACTGTCGATGCGATCACATCGTCCGGTGGGCGCGCCGTCAGCATCGCGCTGGACGTAACCGATATGGAAAGCTGCAGCCGCGCCGCGGAAACCGCCATCAGCTCGTTCGGGTCCATCGATATACTGGTCAATAATGCCGCGCTTTATGGCGGCCTCGCCAGCGGGCGGTTCGAAACACTCGACCCGGAGGAATGGAACCGGGTGCTGAATGTCAATGTCACGGGCGTGTGGAATTGCTGCAAGGCGGTCATCGCGCCGATGCGGGCGGCAAAACAGGGCAGCATCGTCAATATCAGTTCGCTGGCGGCACTCTATGGCCTCCCCTACTCACTGCATTACGCAATGTCCAAGGCGGCGGTCATCGGCATCACCCGCAGCCTGGCGCGGGAATTGGGCAGAGACTGGATTCGCGTCAATTCAATTGCCCCCAGCGCGGTAATGACGGAAGGCACGGACGAGTTCTTTGGCGACAAGCTGGAACGGGCCAAGGAAGTCATTGCCGGAAATCAGAGCCTCAAGCGCAACCTGGAAGTCGGCGATTTGGCGGGTACGGTGATTTATCTTGCCAGCGACGCCAGCAAATTCGTAACCGGTCAGACCCTGATGGTCGATGGGGGAACGGTGTACCTGTAATAGCCTGCCGACGGATGGCCGGCGAACGATCAATCGATATCCAAGCCGGACCGAAAGCCGCTGATTTCCGTGATCAGGCGCTCTTCACCGTCTTCGTCGAGATTGAATGCCATGGCGAAACCCTCATCGAGCGTCCGGACAACATTGCCACTGAGGATGCCGAACTCTTCCATCTCGAGCTCTAGGTCCTGATCAGACTCAAATTCATAATCGTCGTCGTCGAGACTGACCGCGGCGCCGCTTGATGAAATATCCATCAGGACTCCGTCGTGCATTTCGGAGCCATCGCGTATCGTAACGGCCCGATCCACCTTGACGCGCTCGTGCCTGCGTCTTTCCACGTTAGCCATATCACCCTCCATCCGGAGAACAAATATCCACGGGAAAGATTAAAGGGATGACAGGTAAAGAATAGTTTAATGAAAACGGCTGGAATCCGCCGATAATACTACTGGTTTGGCGTTGCCAGACATCGATCCGGCACAGGGAATGCTTCTCTGGCCTGAATCAGCGACGGCGCCAGATAGTCTGCCCCGACTTGTCCTCCAGCACGATACCGCCTTCCAGCAGCAAGTCCCGGATACGGTCGGACTCGGCAAAATTCTTCGCGGCCCGCGCGGCCAACCGGTCGGCGACAAGCGCGTCAACGGCGCCATCGTCGAGCGCATCGTCGCTTTCAGAACGCCAGCGAAACCATTGTTCCGGATCCTGTTGCAACAAGCCCAGAACAGCAGCGCCGGCACGGACGACCGATAGGGCCGCCGTTTTTGCCTCTGGCGAGGCCGCGGCGTTCAATGTCGCGACGGCTTCATGAAGCGATGCAATCGCCAGCGGCGTATTCAGATCATCTTCCAGCGCGGCCATCATCGCCGGCGGCGGGTCGCTCGAGATTGCCGGCCCAATGGATAAGCCACGCAGCGCCGCATACCAGCGGTCCAGAACAGCCTTCGCCTGGCGGACGCCTTCCTTGCTGAAATCAAGCGGCGCCCGGTAATGCGACTGCAACAGCGTCAGCCGCAGCGCCTCGCCGGGAAATTCATCGAGCAGTTCACGGACGGAATAAAAATTGCCGAGCGATTTCGACATTTTCTCGCCTTCGCTCATCAGGTAACCGTTATGCACCCAGTACCGGGCGAAATGGGACCCGGGGTTGCCGCAGCAGCTTTGCGCGATCTCGTTTTCATGATGCGGAAAGATCAGGTCCTGCCCGCCGCCATGAATATCGAAATCCTCGCCGAGATGCTTCTGGCTCATGGCCGAGCATTCCACGTGCCAGCCGGGACGACCCCGGCCCCAGGGGCTGGGCCAGCCGGGCAATCCCTCCGGGCTGGGCTTCCAAAGCACAAAATCCGCGGGATCGCGCTTGTAGGGCGCAACATCGACGCGGGCGCCCGCGATCAGCGCATCCCGGCTGTGCCGCGATAGG
>JAQCHR010000502.1 GCA_027619655.1 Pseudomonadota bacterium | reverse complement strand
CCGCCGATGAAGTGGTCCATCCTCTTCGTGCTGATCCTTGGCGGCGGACTGTTTACGACGCTGATAGTCTGGTACGGCGCGGCGGATATCCTGGCCGGCGTTGTCGCCATCGGCTGGGGAATTCTGCCGGTTATTCTGTTCCGCATCGCTTTGCTTGTTGTCGATATGCTGTCCTGGCATGTCCTGATCCCCAGGGAAAAAAGGATTCCCGGCGGGCAGCTGTTCTGGATCCGCTGGGTCGCGGATTCCGTGAATACCCTGCTGCCTGTCGCGCGGATCGGCGGGGAATTCCTGCGCGCGCTGATGCTGCACCGCCGGGGAGTCGAAGGGCCGATTGCCGGCGCGAGCGTTATGGTCGATCTTACGGCAGGCATCCTGACACAGTTCATTTTCTCCCTTGTCGGAGTCATGGCTTTCGCCGCGATTGTCGGTGGCAGCCACAACACGATTCTGAACCTCACGATCGGGCTCGCACTGTTCGGCGCCGGGCTCGCCGCTTTTTATGCCCTACAGCGTTCCGGTCCCTTTTTAAGGCTCGCCCGGTTGATGGAGCGTTTTGCCCGCGTCAATGCCTGGGCAGTATTTACCGGCGGCGCCGCGGCGCTGGATGCCGCGGTGATCGCGATGTACCGGCAGCGACGCGCGACGACCTTGTGCTGCTTCTGGCGCATTGTCGGCTGGGTCGCGGGCACCGGCGAAGTCTGGCTGATCCTGACCTTGCTGGGCCATCCGGTTACCTTGACGGAAGCCTTTGTCCTGGAAAGCCTGGGCCAGGCGGCCCGAAGCGCCGGATTCATGATCCCCGGCGGCCTGGGCGTTCAGGAGGGCGGACTCATCCTGATCGGCAACCATATCGGCCTTACCCCGGAACTGGCGTTGACGCTTTCCCTGATCAAGCGCGGACGCGAACTGATTGTCGGGATACCCGGCCTTGTCGCCTGGCAAATTGCCGAGGGGCGCAGCCTATGGCAACGGCGAAATACGTGAATTATAACTGATAGACATAGAAAACTTGTAGGGTACTGCGGCATGAAAACGCCGTTATGGGATCAGCGGCTGGCGTCATACCTGGTTCGTCCCCTTGTCGGTACGCCCGTGACGCCGAACCATGTCACCACCGTAAGCCTGCTCGTATCGCTTTGCGGCGCCATACTGCTGGCGAGCGGCGACACGACATATGAAAACTGGGGCGCCGGCCTTTTTCTGACTGGCCGGTTCCTCGACCATTTCGACGGCGAGCTTGCCCGACAAAGCGGGCAGACCAGCCGCTTCGGTTACGTCTACGACTATGTCGCGGGCTGCCTCAGCTATTCCGCCCTGTTCCTGGCGCTTGGAATCGGGATGCGCGACGGGCTTATCGGGAGCTGGTCGATCTTGCTGGGATTGCTGGCCGCGCCGGTCATCCTGACGACAACGCTGCTGGCGTTGCGGATATCGGACGATTCCGACGGCGATACCGAGGACTACCCCATCTTTGCCGGATTCGAACTCGAAGACGGTATTTACCTGATCGGCCCGGTCGTCTGGCTGGGTTGGAGCGAACCGTTTTTCCTGCTCGGGTCGATCGGCGTCATGCTGTTTGGCGGCTGGACGCTGTTGCGGTTCCTGCGGAACAGGCATTCGCCAAAATAGCTTGTAACCGTGTAACATTGAGACATATCTAGCAACATGCTAGGTAGCGCCATGGCGGAACAGTCGCGCCAGCGCATCACGAAGGATAGGCGATGAGCAAAAAGCCGTTAAAGGTCCTGCTGGC
Source organism: Pseudomonadota bacterium (assembly GCA_027619655.1). GTDB lineage: Bacteria > Pseudomonadota > Alphaproteobacteria > UBA8366 > MarineAlpha4-Bin1. The sequence continues at coordinate 1,096 of JAQCHR010000502.1, read as the reverse complement.
CCAGCCAAGGGGCTTTTGCGCCGGCGTTGTGCGCGCCGTGGATATTGTCGAGCGCGCGCTCGAAAAATTCGGCAAACCCGTTTATGTCCGGCATGAAATCGTTCACAACAAGCATGTTGTCGAGACCCTGAAAAACAAAGGCGCCATTTTCGTCGAGGAAGTTGACGAAATTCCCGAAGGCGCCGTTACCATATTCAGCGCCCACGGTGTTTCGCAGAAGGTCGAAGGCGACGCCGTCGGCCGGTCCCTGGAAGTCATCGACGCGACATGTCCGCTGGTCAGCAAAGTCCACAAGGAAGCCCAGCGATATTCACGGAACGGTTTTGAAATTGTGCTGATCGGGCATCGCGGCCATCCCGAAGTCGAAGGCACGATGGGCCAGGTGCCCGGGACGGTGCATCTGGTCAGCAAGAAAGAAGATGTCGCCAAGCTTGAGACAACAGACTCAGGCAAGCTCGCCTTTGTGACCCAGACGACGCTGAGCGTCAATGACACCAAGGATATTATCGCCGCCTTGCGGGCGCGTTTTCCGAAGATTGTCGGGCCGGATGTCAAGGATATCTGCTACGCGACGCAAAACCGGCAGAGCGTTGTCCGCGAAATGGTCCAGCATGCGGATGTCATTCTGGTTATCGGGGCGGATTACAGCTCCAATTCAAACCGTCTGCGCGAAATCGGCCAGGAATCCGGCGTCCCGAGTTATCTGTTGCCCGACGCATCGGCGCTGGACCCTGCCTGGCTCGAGAACGCTGCAACGGTAGGCATCACGGCCGGCGCATCCGCGCCGGAAGAACTGGTGCAGGGGCTGATTCAGCGCCTTGGCGACTATTTCGAAGTCGATGTGCAGAATCTCGAAACCGTCAAAGAGAATATCCATTTCAAATTGCCGCGCGAATTGCTGGCAACCGCGTAACCCCCAAACGAAACCCAACGGAAAATACAGTGGCAGTACCTCTTATTCAGCAATTGCGCGTCGGCGCCTATGTTGTGAAACAGCGGATCAAGGGGGTCAGCAAATATCCGCTGGTCCTGATGCTGGAGCCCCTGTTCCGATGCAACCTCGCCTGCCCCGGCTGCGGCAAGATCGACTATCCCG
>JAQCHR010000501.1 GCA_027619655.1 Pseudomonadota bacterium | reverse complement strand
GGAGCTTCCGGCCGACCGGCTGGCGCCGCCGGACCTCGGCAGCCTGGATCCCGGCGGTGCGCTGCACAAGGCGGTGGCGCGCGAACGCATCATCGGCGCGGTCATCAACTCGCCGAACGAAATGGTCGAGCCCGGCGTCATCGTCCACACCAATCCGAAACGCAACGCCCTGCTGCTGGGCGAGGTCGATAACCGCCAGACCGACCGGCTGACCGAACTGCGCGGCGTGCTGGAAGGCGCGAAGATCGGCTCGCCGGTGGTGCCGGACCTGCGGTTCGAATTATGGTCGAAGCTGATGCTGAACATGACCGGCTCGATCCTGTCGCTGCTGACCGGTCACCAGGTCAGCGTCGTACGCAAACAGCCCGCCATCGGGGAAATATTCCGCCGCCTTGCCGCCGAAGCGAAATCCATCGCCGGCGCCCATGGCGTCGACCTCAGCGAAATCTTCAATCCTGATACCTTCATCAAGAACTCGCCGGACCATACCCCGTCGATCCGGTAGGATTACGATCTGGGCCGCCCGATGGAGCTGGATTCCATGCTGCGGGTACCGATGCAATTTGCCCGCGTCGCCGGCCTCGACACGCCCTGCCTCGACACGATTACGGCGCTCGCCGTGTTGCAGGCCCAGGACAAGGGGCTTTACCCGCCGTCGGCCTGACCGCGGCGCCGGGGACAAAAGCCGGTCGCGCTTAATGCAGTGCTTCGCAATTGACCGAAGCGCATTTGAGTTCGGCCATAGCCTCGATGGCCTGCCGGTTTTCCTGCCGCACTGAATCGGACGGGACGACCAGACCGATTTTCGACAGCGGGCCGTCCTGCCGCATTACCGCCTCGCTGGCGATGAAGGCGGCGAGTTTTTTCAGCGCCGGATTGCGCTGCATGTGCTCGCCCTTGAAATAGACGAATAGCGGCCGCGCCAGCGGATACAGCTTGTGCCGTATGGTCAGCGGCGACGGGAAATGGTCATCGACCGCCAGAAAACGCACGCTGTCCGCATGGGCCTGCGCATGGCCGAACCCGACCAGGCCGATGATGCCCTTGCTCTGGACGACTTTCTCGATCAGGAAGGCATCGTCCTCGCCCGCATCCATATAGCTGGAGTCATTTCGGAAGACCTTGCACAGGCGGCCAGCATCCTCTGCCGAGGCAGGGGTCTGGAATATCTTGATCAGCTTCCGGCAATGGTCCGCCATGAAATTGGATTCGATGAAGTCCCGCGTACCCGATGTCTTCGGCGGTCCCAGCACCAGGATCGGATCGTGCGGCAAGGCCGGATTTATCTCGTCCCAGTATTGCGCGCCATTCAGGACAAACCCGGTTTCCGTCGGGATATGCGCGGCAATGGCACGATACAGATCGACGCTGCGCAGCCCGGCGATGCCGATGTCGCGCGGCGCCACCAGGGTAATGCCGTCGAAACCAAGCTGCAGGGGCACGATGGTCTTTACGCCGTTTCTCGCACAGACCTGTTTTTCCTTCGGGGTCATGGGCCGCGACGCATTGGCGATACCCGGAAATCCCGCGCCGGCGCCGGCGCAAAAGAAGCGCATGCCGCCCCCGGTGCCTGTCGATTCCACTTCAACCGCAATATCCCCCTCGACAGCGCGGAACGCCGCCACCGCGGCGGAAACGAACGGATAGACCGTCGACGACCCGACGATGCTCAAGGGCTCCGCCGCCATCGCCGGCATGGCAAGCCCCATGGTCATCAGCCCTGTCACGAGGCACACCTGTTTCCACATGCTGCCCATCACGAAGCCCTCGCCAGACATTGATCTTCGCCGCCGACATCAGCGAGACATTCGGATAGCGCGGCATCGCTGCCGGAAGGCAGCGTCAGGTGGACGGTCGTCCCCCTGCCCGGCGCGCTTTCGAACGAAATCGAGCCGGCATTCATTTCGCAGAGCCGCGAAACGATCGCCAGTCCCAGACCGACACCGCCATGCCGCCGTGTCAGATGATCGCCGATCTGCACAAAGGGCTTTACCGCCCGCTCGATTTCCCGTTGTGACATGCCCGGCCCTTCGTCCCTGACGGAGATGACCACCTGTCCGTCCGGACCGCTGTCGGCCAGTATACTGACCGACGAACCCTGACCCGTGAACTTCAGCGCATTATCCACCACATTTGTTACAATTTGCCGAAAGTGGGTCGCATTGCACATCACGAACAGTTGCGGCGGCAGACAGCATTCGATGGTCACGCCCTTTTCGCGACGAATCGCCTCGACGCTACGCAGGATCGGATCGATTTCCGTGGACAGCTGCAGCACCGAGCGCGTGTCGCTATCACCTGAATTGCCCAGCGAGACCATGTCCAGCACCTGGTTGATGATATTGAGGAGATGCGTGCCGCTGCCGAGGATATGCGACGCGGGTTCGTGATACGGCTCCGGCAGCTCGCCGAAAATTCCGTTCTTCATCGCCTCCGAATACCCGATCACGATATTCAGCGGCGTGCGCAGTTCGTGACTCATGGTGCCGAGGAATTCGGTCTTGGCCCGTTCCGCGGCGACCGCTTCGCTGAGCGCCTGGCTGAGGGCAACCTTGTTGAGCCTGAACTCCTCCACCGCGCGGGCGACATCGCCGGTTTCGCCGGTATCCTGCGTGAACGGAATGCCGGTATCGACATTGCCGCGGGCAATCGCCTGGATCGCGTCGCGAATGCCCAGCAGGCGCTCCGACATGGTCTTGAAGAAGAACAGCGTAACCAGAATGACGAGCGTCAGAAAGACAATGGAAACCGAGAGCACCAGAATGACGATGGTCCGGTGTTCGTCGAATATCGCCTTGACCTTGCGATCGATGATGGCGCCCAGGGGATCGATAATTGTATTGGCCGCATCGGTGATTTCCCTTGAGCGGCTT
>JAQCHR010000500.1 GCA_027619655.1 Pseudomonadota bacterium | reverse complement strand
GGCTGCAAATCCGGCCAGCGCCGAAGAAATCGCGGCGCTGGACGCGAAGGAGGCCGAAGCCATCGACATGGTCGTGAAACTGGCGGAAGAACTGATCGCCGAACGCGGCGGGCAGGTGTGGAGTTCGATGGTCAAGCAGACGCTGAAGCGCCGCAAGCCCGGTTTCAACGAGAGCTTCTACGGCTTCCGGTCTTTCAGCGAAGTCCTGGAGGAAGCGGAAGACCTGGGGCTGCTTTCGCTGGAACTGGACGACCGTTCCGGCGGCTATATCGTCCGGACGGTACCCCTCAGCGACTGACGGCGCAGCGGGTTAGCGCAATCAGCGCGCCCGTGCCAGATGCGCTTCCAGCGCGGCATTGAACTGTGCCGGGTTTTCCAGGTTCGAGATATGCGAGGCCGGATCGACAATGACGCATGCCGATCCCGGCACCAGCGCATGCATGGCCCGCGCCGCTTCGGGCGGACAGGCCGCGTCCTCCGACCCGACGAGGAACAGGACCGGCAGCGTGAGTTCACCGAGCCGCCGTTCGAAATCCAGCGTCTGCAACGCGCGCGAACAGCCAGTGAACCCTTCCCGACTTGTGTTGCGGATCATCTCGCGGACCCGGTCGCAGACCGGCTTGCCCTTTTCCAGGAAAGGCGGGGTAAACCAGCGCTGGATGGTCGGCTCGACGATGGCCGCCATCCCGCCGGCGTCGATCACCGCGATGCGGTCGTCCCAGGCTTTCACGAAGGCCAGGTCGCTGCGGGAGCGGGAATCGCAGACGGCAAGGCTCAACAGCCGGTCGCCATGGTTCAGCGCCATTGCGATGCCCGTCGACCCGCCCAGCGACGGCCCGACCCAATGGGCCCGGTCAATCCCGACCGCATCCATCAGCGCGACCGCATCGGCGGTCAGCAGGTCGAAAGAATAGGGCGGCGCCGTCGCCTCGGTCCGCCCATGGCCGCGGGTATCGTATCGCAGGATCCGGAAGCGGTCGCCCAGCAGCGCCGCCTGACCGTCCCACAGGGTCAGGTCGGTCGCCAGCGAGTTGCTGAAAACCAGCCAGGGCGCGCCTTCCCGCCCATCGATGCGGCAGTTGAAGGTAATGCCGTTGGCGTGGATCGCCTGCCCGGTGGCTGCCATGCTATTTCACGTCGCAGGCGTCGTTGATGGCGTTGTGGGCGGCCGTGAACCCGAGCAGGGAATAGGTATCGACAGTTTTGGTGCCGCGATTCGATTCGGCCGCTACGACCATTTCCGTGCCGATCCGCATCGCCCGGATCATTTTCGCGTCGTCTTCCGGCGCGCGGTTCCAGGCCGTATCTCCATCAGTGAACATGTCGAATTTCTCGCTGCCGATGGTCGCGACGGCGTCGCTGTACTCCTTGTAGGTATAGCCGGTTTCGATGCTGATCTCGTTCACCCGCTTCGGCCGCGCCCAGGCGCGATGGGCGACGAATAACCGCACCGAACCGCGCTTGGTGTAATCGCCGGTTTCCTTCTGCGGCGTACCCCAGACCACGCAGACCGTCTTGCCGCCTTCCTCAAAACTATAGGCCTGCCAGTCCTTGAAGGTCCCCAGCGGCTTTTCCTCCGCAGCAACCAAACCCGGCGCCATTGCGATTCCGGCGATCAGAGAAAGAAGTGCTATTCCCGCTTTAACGTTCAATTTTTGCTCCCAGCCGTCACGTTTTGCGTCGTGAAAACCGCCCGCCATGGACATGCGCCGGCGGAGCTTCAACCGGGCCGCCGGCTACGACCGGCCGCGGCGGAAACCCGCCCTTTGACAATTGCCGATCATACATCAGTATCGCCCCAGCGATCCCCACATTGACGCAGAACTTTGTCGGAATTTTGACGGTGAAATCGCATCGTTCCGTCAATGCCGGCGACAGCGAGCCGCGTTCCGGCCCCAAGACATAGGCCGCGCGGTCCGGATGGGCGAAACTGGGAAGGTCAACCGCATCGTCCAGCAGTTCAACCCCGACCAGCCGGCAGTCATGCGGCGCCTTGAAGTCATCGACGGAATCGAAAACATACAGCGGCACATGCCTGCTGGTCGCGGATGTATCCGACCTGAGCGACGCCCGCACGTCGAATTCCGGCGCGATGACGAATACGAAACTTGCGCCAAACGCATGGGCGGAACGAAACAGACTGCCGATATTCATGGGCTTCGAGATGCTCTCGACGCCAATTCCAAAGAAACCCCGCATGACGGAGGTTCTTGCATGGACGCCCCTTCAGGGGCAAGCTGCGAATTGCATCCTGTTGCCGTATGGTCGTCCAACCGGCACAATATCCGTCAAAGCCATCAATCATGGGGGGCCGCATGCGGGCCATGCGCGTTAACGAACTCGGCAAACCCGAGACCTTGACCCTGTCCGAAGTACCGTCGCCGTTGCCGGGACCGGGCCAGGTGCGGATTGCCGTGCATGCCGCCGGGTGCAATTTCGCCGATACGCTGATGATCAGCGGCCATTACCAGTACAAGCCGGAAATGCCTTTCACGCCGGGGCTGGAAGTCGCCGGCACCGTCATCGATACCGGCCCGGGCGTGAACGGGTTCCAACCCGGCAACCGGGTCATGTCCTGGGTCGGGCTGGGCGGATATGCGGAGGAAGCGGTCGCCGATGCCAGTAACACGGCCCTGATTCCCGACGGCATGGATTACATTGTCGCGGCGGGTTTCCCGATTACCTATTCGACCGCCGCCATCACGCTGGAACATCGCCAGGTCCATCTCGCCGCCGGGGAAGTCCTGCTGGTGCATGGTGCGACCGGCGGGGCGGGGCTGGCTGCCGTCGATGTCAGCAAAGCCATGGGCGCGACGGTCGTCGCCACGGTCGGCAGCGACGCGAAAATGCAGACCGCGCGGGATAGCGGCGCGGA
>JAQCHR010000499.1 GCA_027619655.1 Pseudomonadota bacterium | reverse complement strand
ATGCCGGCCGCAACGGGGTGCGGCTGTCTTGCGCATGGCGGGCATTGGCGGTTCAATCGAGTGCAAGAAGGGGCGCCTGACATGTTTCTGCAAATTCCCGACATCCTGAACGACGATGAGCTCTCGGCAATCGACCGGGCGATCGAGACCGGCACGTTTTCCGATGGCCGGGCAAGCGCGACGGGGCCGGCGGGCCTGGTCAAGAGCAACCTGCAGATGGAATACGGCGCGGATGGCGAAGCGCTGGCGATGTCCGTCGTACAGGCACTGGCACGGCACGACGTCGTCCGCAGCGGCTGCCTGCCCGCCCGGATACTTCGTCCGATATTCAGCCGCTACGAAGCCGGCATGTCCTATGGCTGGCATATCGACAATCCGCTGATGGGCGACGGGCGGCCGGTCCGCACCGATATTGCGCTGACGGTCTTCCTGACCGATCCTGCGGAATATGATGGTGGTACCCTTGTCGTGAGCGCCGCCGGTGGCCAGGCGCGTTTTCGGCTGCCGCGCGGGCATGCCATTGCCTATCCGGCAACGACCCTGCATTGCGTCGAACCGGTGACCCGGGGCGTCCGGCACGCCGCCGTCACCTGGATCCAGAGCATGGTTGCGGATTCCGCGCGCCGGGAAGTGCTGCATGATCTCGACAGGGCGTCGCGGATCGTGCGAGAAAAGACGCCGAACGCGGACGAAGCCCGCCTGTTGATGAAAAGTCACGTCAATCTCATGCGGATGTGGGCGGAAACCTGACAGGACACCGAACCCGCGCGCTATTCGGTCTGGCAGGGATATCCGGAACGGGGCGGCGCAGGCGGCAATAACGAATCGAAGGGAGACGATTGTGGACGTAAGGATGGATGGACGCACGGCGCTGATCACGGGCAGCAGCCTGGGGTTGGGGCTGGCGATGGGGCACCGTTTCGCGGAATCCGGGGCCAATGTCGCCCTGGTCGGCCGCCGCGCCGATGTCGCGAAGGCGGCGGAAGATGCGGTCAGGAAGAGCGCCGGCGGCAATGGCGGCAAGGTTGCCTCCTTCGCTTGCGACGTTTCCAGCGCAGAGGGCGTGAAGGAATTGCACGCGGCGGTGGTCGATGCGCTGGGGCCGGTCGATATCCTGGTCAACAATGCGGGAACCTCGCAGACCGGAAAGTTCGAGGATATTACCGATGAGGTCTGGCAGGCAGATATTGAACTCAAGCTTTTCGCGGCGATCCGCCTTTGCCGCCTGGTGATGCCGGGCATGCGCGAACGCAAATGGGGCCGGATCATCAATGTGCTGAACCTCGGCGCCAAGGCGCCGCGGCCCGGCGGTGCGCCGACGGCGGTCAGCCGCGCGGCGGGCATGGCGCTGACCAAGATCCTGTCGGGCGAGGGCGCGCCGCATAATATCCTGGTCAACGGGTTGCTGGTCGGCAATATCCAGAGCGACCAGTGGGTGCAGCGCCACAAGACCGAAGGCGGCGGCCAGTCGCTGGAAGAATACTATGCCAGGCTCGGCCAGCGAATCCCGCTTGGCCGTTTGGGCACGGCGGAGGAATTCGCCAATATGGCATGCTTCCTCGCCTCCGATCAGGGTTCCTACATCACCGGCGTCGCGATCAACGTCGATGGCGGCATGAGCCCGGTCGTCTGACGTGAGCAATCTTCGCAAAACAATCGCCGCGGGAAGCTTCACGGTAACGGCGGAAATCGTGCCGCCGCTATCCGCTTCCCCGGCCAGGCTTCTCGCCAAGGCTGACCCGCTGCGCGGGCTCGTCGATGCGGTCAATGTGACGGATGCCGCCGGGGCGCGGGTCACCATGTCCAGCACCGCGGCCGCCTCGCTGCTGCTGAATTACGGGGTCGAACCCGTGCTGCAGATGACCTGCCGGACGCGCAACCGGGTCGCGATCGAAGGCGACCTGATCGGCAATGCGGCGCTCGGTATCAACAATGTCCTGGTCCTGACCGGCGATGACCCGACGACGGGCGACGAACCGGAATCGGCCATCGTCAACGACCTGAATTCGCAGGGCGTGGTCGCCATCGCGAAACAGATGCGGGACGAGGGGAAGATTCCCTCCGGCCGGGATATCGACCCGGCGCCGGACCTGTTCCTGGGCGTGGCGGACAGCCCCATCGACCCGGCGGCGGACTGGAAGCCGCACAGCCTGATTGCCAAGGCGGATGCGGGCGCGAATTTCGTGCAGACCCAGTTCTGTTTCGATGTGGCGCCGCTGAAACGCTACATGGAAGCGCTCGCCGGGTTCGGCCTGACCGACCGCATGGCATTCCTGATCGGCGTCGGTCCGATTGCGTCGGTCCGTTCGGCGGTCTGGATGAACGAGAACCTGTTCGGGGTGACCGTGCCGGACAGCATCATCAAGCGGCTGGAGGGCGCGGCTGACCAGAAGGCGGAAGGGCGGCGCATTTGCGTTGAAATCATCCAGCAATTGCAGGAAGTTCCCGGTGTGGCTGGGGTACATATCATGGCCCCGAACCAGGACATGGAAGGCATTGCCGCCGTCATTTCGGATTCCGGCGTTCGTGCCGGCCGTTAACGAAGAAATCTAGGGAGATATTTATATGGAAACGCCGGCTTGGCATCTTGAAGCGCAGAGAATTACCGCCGCGGCCGGCGGCCTGAAGACCGACGTGGACAAGTTCTATTTCCTGCGCCACGGCGAAACCGAGCACAACAAGCGGCGGATCATCCAGACCCAGCGCGGCGTGACCCTGAACGATACGGGCCGCGGGCAGGCGCGGGCGGCGGCGCAGATCCTGAAGCATGTCGATTTTCTGGAAATCCACGCGAGCGACCTGGAGCGCGCCTGGGAAACGGCGGAGATCGTGAATGCCGAATGCAGGAAGCCTATCCACAAGGCGCCGGGACTCTA
>JAQCHR010000498.1 GCA_027619655.1 Pseudomonadota bacterium | reverse complement strand
TTCCGGCTCGGGCTCTGGTTCCGGCTCGGGCTCTGGTTCCGGCTCGGGCTCTGGTTCCGGCTCGGGTTCAGGTTCCGGTTCGGGTTCCGGTTCAGGCTCCGCCTCGGCAACAACCTCTTCTTCGTCACCATCCTCGCCATCTTCCGAAATAATCTTCCGGATGGAGGCAAGGATTTCCTCCATTGAGGGTTCCTGGCCAGATTCATCGGTCATTGCTTGCCCTTCCCGTACAGCACGTCAAACAGGCAGATTCTGGGCACCGGGCCGTGGCCCAGGGGCACGGCACGGCACAGCAGCCAGGCCGAGCCCCGATGGAGCATCCTTCCGGGACGGTCAATCGTAGCCCCATAACTTGTCCCGAACCTGCAGGTAATAGTTTTTCTGGTCATACAAATCGACCGGGAGCGCGAGATTTTCCGCGGTCAGCCCGCCGACAGCGGCCAGCAGTGTATAGCTCGCCACGATGGCGTCGCGCTGGTCACGCACGAGATTGACCTGCGCGTCGAGCAGCGCCTGCTCCGCATCCAGCACGTCCAGCACCGTCCGCGATCCGACCGCCGCTTCCTGCGCCACGCCTTCCTGCGCAATCCTGGCCGCGCGGACTTCCGCCTCGCGGGACAGGATACTGGCACGCGCCGACGTGAACAGTTCAAAGGCGCTCGCCGCTTCCTCGATAACCGAACGGCGGGCTTCCTCGATCTCGAGCCGGCGCTGTCCGGCGAGTTGCGTGGCCTCGCGGATCCGGCTGGACACCTCGCCCTGCTGATAGATCGGTACGGTCAGTTCCGCCGTGACGGTCAGATTGTCGACCCGCTGGTCTCGCGCCGCCGCATTACGGCTCTGCGACGCTTCGCCGACCAAATCGACCGACGGCAGCAACTCGCCCTTGGCCCGCTCGACGAATTCGCGCGCGGCGCGCTCCGCGAAAAGCACGCTGATCACATCCGGGTTCTTGTCGGCCGCGATTACCGCGGCTTCATCCGCTGAAACGGGCGTCCCGGGCGCGAATTCCGGCATCGGCACCGCGACGGGTACAGTCCCGACGATCTGCCGGTAGAAGGCGCGGCTCACTTCCAGGTCGCCTTCCGCCTTGACGCGGACGGCCTTTGCCCGGGCCAGCGCCGCTTCCGCCTGCGCCACGTCGGTCCGGGTCACTTCGCCCACATCGAAGCGGTCCTGGGTCGCCTCGAGCTGACGGGCGAGCACCTGCTCGTTACCGATATTGAGCTTCAGGACGGCTTCCTCGCGGAACACATTCATGTAAGCAGTCACGCCATCAAGAAGCACGTCCTGCTCGGTCGCGAACAACCGCGCCCGCTGGGCGCTCACCAGATGCTTGGCCCGGCGGACTTCGGCTTCGGTCTGCCCGCCGGCATAGACATTCTGCGTAATCGTCAGGCGACCGTTGAAGGTATTGCGGTCGTCGTCGCTTGCGGCCGCGGTACGGTTGCTGCTCTGATTCAGCCGGCTGACCTCGCTGTTGACCCGGACATCCGGGCGCCAGCCGGACAGGGCCTGCGGCACCCCTTCATCGACGGCCCGCAGCGCCGCACGGCCCGCCTCGATCGTCGGATTGTTCTGGTAGGCAAGTGCCAGAGCCTCATTCAGGCTTTGCCCCTGCGCCGGCGCCAGCGAAACCGCCGCAAGCATCGCCGAAACGCCCGTAATCCTGGCCAACCATTGCATTGTCAGTCCCTTAATCGCCAGCATCAAAACATTTGCCGGTCATGTTGTTGTCTCAAGACTCCGCCCTGAAATTATTCGATTCGCACAAATAAAATAGGATAATATGAAGATAAACCACGAAATATTGACATATTACAGCGTTAAAACACAAAACCTGAGGCTTTTCGGAACGCGTCCAGCATGGGAACCGAGGCATCGAACACGGTCCGGTGCGAAACGACGCCGCCGGTCCGCTGCAATACGGTCGCCCGGCCGATACCGTCGCCGGCATCCATGACGCAGACCAGACGCCCGTTTTCGGCGATTTGCGCCTTCAGGCTCTCCGGCAGGTGCTGCACGCAGCCGTTGATCAGGATGATGTTATACGGACCCTGGTCGCCGAAGCCATCTTCAAGCGCGCCATCGACGACGACGATATTGTCGAGCGCCAGATCGGAGAACAGCGCGGTCGCCGCGGCGGACAGCGCCGCATCGCTTTCCACGACGAAGACCGTTTCCACCATGCTGGCGAGCACGGCGGCTTCATACCCGGGCCCGCCGCCGACAACGAGCGCCGAGTCATGGGACGCGGGCGCCGCGGCCTGGATCAGTCGCGCCGCCACGATCGGCTCCATGAGATAACGACCCGGCGCAATGCACAGATCCTCGTCCGCATAGGCGACGGACCGCATCATCTCCGGCAGGAATCGCTCACGCGGCAGGCTGCCCATCGCCGCCAGGACCGCATTGTCCGTTACCTTGCTGGGCCGCAACTGGCATTCGACCATATTGTGGCGGGCAAACGTGAAATCCATCTTGGGCACCTCTGAACTGCGATTGAGCCGACAGCCGGCCCGGGAATCCGGATTATGCGCGTTTCGGCGCTCCCCGCATCTCCCCGCCTGCCCCGCGGCAGTCCCCCGCCATATCAGGCCATTGGAAGGTTAACATACCGTTATCAGGCGGCGATCGGCGGCTGGAAAACGGGAGCGCAAAACCCATCCGGACCGGCTCCGTTATATCGTCCGGCAGCGCGAATGACAATGCATCCGGCCTGCTTTCGGCGACATCCGGCGCAACGAGACCAGCGCGACTTGACCCCCCGTCCGCCCCGGCCTATATCACGCGCCGTGGTCCGGTGGGGTGGCCGAGTGGTTAGGCAGAGGATTGCAAATCCTCGCACGCCGGTTCGATTCCGGCCCTCACCTCCAGATTGCCTG
>JAQCHR010000497.1 GCA_027619655.1 Pseudomonadota bacterium | reverse complement strand
CCATGCACCCGCGGCTCGCCCATATGGTGATCCGGGGCGCGGAATCGGGATGGGCCGAGACGGCCTGCACCGTCGCCGCGCTGTTGACCGACCGGGACATCGCGCAGCGCGATGGCCGCGATGCCGTGGCGGTGGACCTGACCCTACGGGTGAGCGCGTTGCGGGGGGAGCGGACCAGCTTGCCGGTCAACCGCAATGCGCTGGGCCGGACCCGGGCGCTGGCAAAACAATGGCGGCGGCAGGCACCACCGGCAACCGGTCGCGACGACGCATTGGATTTATCCCCAGACGAACAGACCGGCGCGCTGGCAGCCCTCGCCTATCCGGACCGGATCGCCGAACGCCGCCCCGGCGGCGAGCCCCGCTACCGGTTGAGCAACGGCAGGGGGGCGGTGCTGCCGGCGGCGGATGCCTTGCGCGATGCGCCCTTCCTGGCAATTGCGGAGGTCGGCGGCGAGGGCCGCGACGCCCGCATCCGGATCGCCGCGCCGATATCCGCCGCCACCATCGAACGGCTGTTCGCGGGCGATATCCGGGAGGGCGAAACCGCGATCTGGGACAGCCAGAGCCGCGCCGTGGTCGCCCGCCGGCAGAAACGCCTCAACGCCCTGGTGCTGAGCGACGCCCCGGCCAAGGATATTCCCGCCGACCAGATTGCGGCCGCCCTGCTGGACGGTATCCGCGAGATCGGGCTGGATTGCCTGCCCTGGAGCCGGGATGCGACGGAATGGCGGCAGCGGGCGCAGTGCTTCCACCAGGCCACCGGCAGCGGTCCCGACCTGTCGGACCGCGCATTGCTGGAAACGCTGGACGACTGGCTGCTGCCCTGGCTGGCGGGCATGAGCCGCCTGGCGCATCTGAAATCGCTGGACCTGCCTGCCATCCTGAAGGCCCGGCTGGACTGGCCGGCCCAACAGGCGATGGACCGGCAGGTACCCGGCCACATCACCGTGCCCAGCGGCTCCAGCATCCGGATCTACTACACCGACCCGGCGGCGCCGGTGCTGCCGGTCAAGCTGCAGGAAATGTTCGGCGCCACCGAAACGCCGAGCATCATCGATGGCAAGATCGCGCTGACCATCCACCTGCTTTCCCCGGCCGGGCGGCCTTTGCAGATCACCCGCGACCTGCCGGGTTTCTGGCGCAACGCCTATCCCCAGGTCAAGGCGGAGATGAAAGGCCGCTACCCCAAGCACCCCTGGCCCGACGACCCGCTGACGGCCGCGCCGACGCGGCATACGAACAACCGTATAAGGCGGGGGTGATCCGGGAATGGAGCGGTGAGTTTCCGGTACCGTCAAATTAAAGCGCCTTGGACGCCGGTATCCGGATGACAGTTTGTGACCCTGTGCTGCTATCGGAGGCTTCGGGTCTTTCGCCTGGTAGAACTTTAAAATACCCTCAGGGGAATGCGTGTCGCCTCCGACATTATCGATAAGGCAATTCAGTGCGAGACCACTTAAGAAACAATCAGGCCGACAGGCTGCAATTCACCAATCCATGCGGCCCGACGGAGCCGGTTTCCGGAAGCCCGGTCGGAGTCGAATGGCCGATCCAGCTTGCTGGTGTGAAGATCGGCTTTCTGGGCAACGGGAAGTCGAACGTCGCCGGATTTTTGGAACACCTGTCAAAGATGCTGGCGCGCCAGGGGGCGGAAACAACATGCAGTCTGGCCAAGGAAGGCCCGATGGCGGATGCCGGCGAGCACCGCTATCGTGAATTTCAGGAACTCTGTGACATGGTTATTGTCGGCGTGTGCGACGGCGGCACGGCCGCTTCGACGGGGGGCGTCGACGCCGCGACCCTTGCAAGCCGCGGCATACCGGTGGTCCTGGTCTGCACGGACGCCTTCGCGCCACTCGCCAGGGTAACCCTGCCGCCCGACATGCCGGGGGTTCGGATGGTTATCGTTCCCCATCCCCTGTCGTCACTGACCTCGGAAGAAACAATTGCCCTCGCAAACGCCGGGTACGGTGATGTGGTGTCGGCGATCACCGCTGATAGCGATAGTGAGTCCGCGGAGGGTAACAGCCGCCGCCCGGCGGCATTGATAAGTATCGACGATGATTTCGTGATCACTGACCCCGTTACGGACGAAGCGCATGGTTCACGGTTGTTGTTCGAGCTGGGCTTCAGTGACGGGCTTCCGGTCATTGTGCCGACGCCGGACCGGGTCGATGCGTTTCTCAGCGACTGGCCCCAGGCCAGCCGACCGGACCGGATTCCTGTACTTCAACCGCGTCGCGGGCTTGCAACGCCACAGGCCATGGCGGCAAATGCCGTGATGACAGGAATGCCACCGGCGCTGATGCCGTATCTTGCCTCGGCCCTGGAGGCTGCCGCGCATCCGAAGTTCAAGCTGTTCAACCTGCAGACGACGACGAATCCCGTAACGCCCGTGGTCGTGGTCGGCGGGCCGCACGCCCGTTCAACGGGTTTCAACGATGGCGCGGGATCGCTCGGCAGCGGCAATATTGCCAATGCGACGCTGGGCCGTGCGCTGAAGCTGTGCATGCGGAATCTCGGGGGCGGCCGGGCGGCGGATGGTACGGACCCGGCAACCATGGGGCAGCCGGGAAAGTATGCGTTCTGCTTCGCCGAAAACGAGGATTTCACAACTTGGCCGCGCCTGCGGCAGCAAACCCGGTTGACATCGCTATCGGCCGCTGACGATGCGGTAACGCTCGTCGGAGTCACCGGGACCATGAACATGATCATCAAGAGCACATCCGCCGAAGAGCTCTTGCAGATGATTGCCGGAAGTATCCGCAGCATCGGCAGCAATGACTATATGTTCGGCGGCAACCCCTTGCTGGTCCTGTGTGTCCGTCGTCGAATGATTTGGAACAGCCTTGCTGATTTTGGAGTGGAAGTCTTTGGCTCATCGGGTT
>JAQCHR010000496.1 GCA_027619655.1 Pseudomonadota bacterium | reverse complement strand
ATGACGCTGCTGGCCCCGGCGCAGGGCGGTAAAATCCTGGCGCTGGCCCTGATCAACGCGAATGTTCTGGCGCGGATCGTTCTGGCGGTTGCCAAGATGTTTCTGGCCCCGCAGGTGGCTTCGATGCGGTTGCTGCCGATGAGTGACGAGACGGCGCATTACTGCCTTATCTGGATCCGACGCCTGGTCTATGTCCTGGCCTATGGCTATTTCCTGACAGAGGTCATGCCGGTACTCGGCGCGTCCAGTGCAACATATGCGACGATGGCGAAACTGCTCGGGCTGACAGTGGCGCTGATGCTGATCGTCCTGGTGATGCAGGTCCGGACGGACATTGCCGACCGGATTCGCGGTGACGCCGGGTATGCCGTCGGACAGTTTCGCCGTCGCGCCGCCGATACCTGGCACCTGATCGCCATACTGTATATCGTTGCTATCTTCGGCGTCTGGGCGCTGGAGGTGCCGGGCGGGTTCGATTATGTCCTCCGCTCCACCGGGTTCACGCTTGTTGTGATCGCCGTCGCGCATGGGCTCGTACTGCTGCTGCGGAAAGGGCTGCGGCAGGTATTCTCCCTCAGCGAAGAACAGAAGACTCGATTCCCGGGACTCGAAGCAAGGGCCAGCCGCTATCTTCCCGTTATGAATGGCGGCTTGAAGTTCATCCTGTACGGCGCCGCCGTTCTGGCCGCTCTCAACGTCTGGGGGCTGGACGCGGTGGGCTGGATCGCCACGCCGACGGGCAGTGCGATCGCCAGGGGGGTTGTCAATGTCCTGGTCATTGTTTCGATAGCGCTGCTGGTCTGGGAACTGCTCAGCGCGGGAATAGAACGCTACCTCGCCGCGCGCGACAGTGACGGAAATGAAATTACGCGCGGGCAGCGCGCATTGACCCTGCTGCCGTTGCTGCGCAACGTCGTGATGGTATCTCTGGCGGTCCTGGTCACGCTGACGGTGCTGTCGGAAATCGGTGTCAATATCGGGCCGCTGATCGCTGGCGCGGGCATCCTGGGCCTCGCAATCGGTTTCGGTGCGCAGACCTTCGTCAAGGATGTGATCACCGGTTTTTTCATCCTGATCGAGGACGCCGTCGGCGTCGGCGATATCGTCATACTGGGCGGCTACAAGGGCAAGGTCGAGGCTATATCGATCCGTTCCATCCAGCTCCGCGACCTGCAGGGTGACGTACACCGGATTCCGTTCAGAGAGGTCACATCGACGACCAATCGCAGCAAGGTCTATTCCTTTGCTTCCTTCGATATCGGTGTTGCGTATCGTGAAGATGTCGATCACTGCATGAATGTCATTCGCGAGGTCGGTGCTGAAATGCGCAGGGAACCGAACTTCGCGTCGATGATTACCGAGGATATCGAGATCATGGGCGTGCAGAGTTTCGACGATTCCGCTGTTGTGATCCGCGCCCGGATCAAGGTGCTGCCGGGCAAGCAGCTTGGCGTCCAGCGTGCATTCAACCGGCTGATCAAGAACCGGTTCGACGCCGAAGGCATCGAAATCCCGTTCCCGCACCGGACGATCTATTTTGGCGTCGACAGCCACGGGAACGCGCCGCCGGCGCATATCCGGGTCAATGAATCCGGGCTCAGCCGCGAGGGGCGCCCGAAGGCGACGCTGGCCAAGCCGCCGGAAGGCGAACGCGCGGATTTTGACGAGGAGCCGGGCGCCATTGACAACGATGCGGTAAAGGACCGGACATAAGAGATCTGCCGCCGCGCAGCGGCGACGTTTCATATCCAGTTAAAATTTCACATGGCGCATTCCGGGCAGCGTCGAGACCGCGCCCGGCGCCAGAAATCGGGCTAAATTAAGTATTAACCTGCGTATGTGATGTTATCTTCAGGCGTTTTTTGTCCTGTAAGGAAACCGATCATGGCGCAGCGCGTAATCGCATTGGAATTGCTTGCCAGCAAGGAATCATCCGGCAGTGGCTTTTTCGATGTTGCGGCGCGGGCGCTGACAATTAGTCTGGGGTGCCGCTGGGCGGGCTTTGGGCGGTTGCTGGACGATGGCCGGACGGTTGAAGTCATCGCCTTCTGGGATGCAAGCGGGCCATCCTCCGCTTTTAGCTATGAAATCGATAACAGCCCCTGTGGCGAAGTTTACAGCGCCAGGCCCGAGCAGCCCTACCGCTTCTTCCCTGACGGTGTAATCGAGCGGCCCGCCTGTCCTTGCGCAGATCGGTGCCGTTTCCTATCGCGGCGAGGCGATTTTCAACTCGGACGGTGAGACGGTGGCGCACGCCTTTGCAATCGGGGACCGCCCCTTCGACGACGATCCGCAGGCCGAGGAGTTTTTTCGCCTGGTCGGCCAAAGGGCCGGCGCCGAATACAATCGCCAACGGGCGGAAGTGGCGCTGTATCGCTCGCGTGAGGAAGCAATTATGGCAAGCCGGACGAAAACCGAATTCCTTGCCAATATGAGCCATGAGCTCCGTACGCCACTGAATGCGGTGCTGGGTTTCTCAGACCTGATGAAGACAGAGGTTTTCGGGCCGCTGGGCGATGCCCGTTACATGGAGTATGTGGATGCGATCCGATCCAGCGGGCAGCATCTTCTGGATGTCATTTCGAATATCCTCGACATTTCCAAAGGCGAGTCCGGGTTTATGGCGCTGCGCGAGGAGCCGGTGAACGTCACGGACATCCTCGACATGTGCTTCTCCCTGGTTTCGGAGCGGGCCCGTTTCGGGAAGGTAACGCTTTCGGCCGAATATGGCAGGGTTCTTCCACCATTGATGGCCGATGGCGTGAAGCTGAAGCAGATCATCATCAATCTTCTGTCCAATGCGGTAAAATTCACCCCGGAAGACGGGACGGTAACGTTGCGCGCTTTCGTCGGAGACGGCGGCGGGATGGTATTCCTGGTTGCCGATACCGGACTTGGC
>JAQCHR010000020.1 GCA_027619655.1 Pseudomonadota bacterium | reverse complement strand
AATTTGTTAACGAAATCGCGTTATTCTGTAAGGAACCGGACGGAGTCGGATGGATTTTTTCTTCAACAACTCGATCCATCAGCTGAACGCGTCGCTGTTCTCGTCGATCGGCCAGGACGCGTCCGCGCGGACGGTCCAGGTCGCGCTGGCGGGGCGCAACAGCGGGCCCAGCGGCCCGGTGGAATCCCGCGACCAGGCGGCGCTTGAGGCGAGGGCCCGCGAGTCGATCCGTGTCGTGGAAGGTTTTACCAAGCTGACGATCAAGCAGAAGCGCGCGGTCAAGACGCTGGAAAAGACAACCGAGCGGCTGGGCGAAATGAAGGCCCTGCTGCTGGAAGCCCGCGAACTGATCGTGAAGGCGCAGAGCACCGATACGACAGCGGAAACCAAACGCGAATTTGCCAAGAAATTTGACCAGCTGATCGGCAAATATAACCTGAGGGCCAAGGGCGCGGGCCATCTTGGCACCAACCTGATCGGCTCCAGCATCCGCGATATTTTTGACGCAAACGACCTGACCGTCCCGATCAAGCCGAAGTCACTCGCGACCACGACCTATCAGGGCAATTTCCTGGGCGCGGATTATGTGATCACGGATGGCTGCGGCGACATCTTCCTGCCGAATATTTTCGGATCGACCCTGATCCAGTTCCCCCCTCCGGACGAGAACGACACCGGCACCCTGCTGCAGAGCACCGATACCGTAGCCTATGACAGCACGACCGGCGCCGTATCGATTACCCGCGAGGGCGAGGGCACGCCGATCCTCGAAGGAACGCTGGAACGCAAGGGCGTCGGCGTCCTGCATTCCTATTTCTACGGCAGTTTCGAGGATGAGACCCTGCGCGATACGGCGCTGGACGATATCACGAAATCGCTGTCCAGCCTGCGCTTCAATATCGCCATGTTTGATTCGCAAAAGACCCGGGCCGAAGTGGCGCTGAAATTCAGCGAAGGCCAGATCGAGGAAAACAAGGGCGTCGCCGCCCGCGTCGAAGCGGAAAAATTCGCCAATGAACGGCGCTTTTCGCTGGAAGAACAGAAGCGCCAGATCCTGTTCGAACGGTCGCTGACCGATTCGCTGACCTATGGCACGACGGGTCTGGCGGGAATCCTGCAGAAATCCCTGCTGGATTTCGAAATCTGATCCATCTTGTTGAAGGCGCCGTATTCCCGGACAACGGGATCAGGGCAGGCGCGCCTCGATGGCGTCCCAGATATCCGCTTCCAGGCAGACATTGTTGAAACGGTTGACCTGCTGGAGGCCTGTTGGTGAGGTGACGTTGATTTCGGTCAGGTAATCCCCGATCACGTCGATCCCGACGAAGATCAGCCCGTATTCCTTCAGCGTCGGGCCGATGGCTTCGCAGATTTCCTCCTCCCGCCGGGTCAAAGTAGTCGGCGCCGGCTTGCCGCCCACATGCATGTTGGACCGCGCCTCCCCTTCCGGCGGAATGCGGTTCGTCGCGCCCACGGCCTTGCCATCGACCAGGATGATCCGCTTGTCGCCGGCGCGGACTTCCGGCAGGTAGCGCTGCACGATGATCGGTTCCCGGTAGATTCCGGTAAACACCTCCAGCAGCGATGCCAGGTTTTCATCGCCGGGCGTGATATGGAACACGCCGGCGCCGCCGTTGCCGTATAGCGGCTTGACGATGATGTCCTTGTGTTCGGCGCGGAACTCCAGGATCTCCTCGCGGCTGGCCGTGATCAGCGTCGGCGGCATCAGATCCGGGAATCGGGTCACGAAAATCTTTTCCGGCGCGTTGCGCACATGGGCCGGGTCATTCACGACCAGCGTCTTGGGATGGATATGCTCCAGCAGATGCGTGGCGGTGATATAGGCCATGTCGAAGGGCGGGTCCTGGCGCATCAGGATGACATCCATCGTCGACAGGTCCATCAGGACGCGGGGCCCGGTCTCGAAATGGTTGCCGGATTCACGGCGCAGGGTCAGCCGCTGGCCGCGCGCCGTTACCTTGCCGTCGCGGAAGGTCAGGGCGCTGGGCAGGTAATAGTAAAGTTCGTGGCCGCGTTTCTGCGCTTCCAGCCCCAGCACGAAACTGCTGTCGCCGTTGATGTCGATTTTTTCGACCGGGTCCATCTGTATGGCGACGGAAAGGCTCATGTTCGGCTCCCTGTTTTAACCCGTTTTGGTCACGCGCGTTGTCTGGCGGCGTGCGGACGGCGCGCATCATAGCGATGCCGCGCGCCGCCGCCCAGCCTGTCAGTTCAGCCGTTCGCGAATCTGTTGCAGCAGGGACGCGGCCTCTTGCCGTACGGTCTGGCCGACATCGAATGTCAGGAATGTTTCGAGAGCGTTTATGGCCGCCTGGTACCGGCCCGTCTTGGCGTTCAGCAGGCCGGACTCCCGCCACTGCGACGGTTCGCCGGGCGCCAGAAGCAGCATGCTGTCGACGATGGCGCTGGCGCCTTCGGCGTCATTGTGCTGGATTCTCCGCAGCTTGATATTGTTCTGCAGCCGGATAAGGATCTCGCGGTCGGTTACGGTGGCGTAGTGCTCAGGCAGCAGTTCCGCGTCGCTTCCGGTCATGGTCTTCAGCATGTCGCGCAGGTTGTGGGGCTCAAGCGGTGCGCCGCCGTGAAACGGGTCGATCACCAGCCGCGCATTGCCGCCGTCCAGGCGGAGCAGAAAATGGCCGGGAAAGGCAAGGCCCGTCATCGCCCAGCCCTGTGCCCGCGCCACATGGATATACAGGATCCCCAGCGCGACCGGCAGGCCCTTCCGCCGGTCGATGACCCGTATCAGGTTTGCGTTCTGCATATCATCGTAATTCAGTTGGTCACCCGAATATCCATACTGGGCAACCAGCGTCGTATTTATCGCGTCCAGCCGTTCCGACAGGCTTTCGGCGCCGCCTGCCGCTCGGCCTACATCCGACGCCAGCGCCGCAAGATGCTGGTGATACCGATCCAGTCCGACGCGCGGCCGGTCGAACGACGCCAGCGCCAGCGCCGCGCCGGCGATGTCGATTGTGGCGCCGTTTGAGGCGCCGACCGCGCGCAGGATCCGTTCCGCGTCCTTGCGCTCCATCCGCCGCCTACCCTACAGTTTCCGGCGTTTTGATCCGGACATGACTGATGATGCGGCGGACATATTTGAGCTCCCTTGCGTGGTCCTGGACCCGCTCCAGTTCCGCTTCGCTCTGCGCGATGCCCATCAGATAGACGGTGCCGTTTACCGTATCCACGGCATAGTTGATCGCCCGCACCTTGCCGTCGAAGGTCAGCCGAAGCCGCAATTGCGCCGACACCCAGGTGTCCCGCGCGATATCCACGATGTCGCTGCTGTCGGCAATCTGGATTTCGTTGATAACGGTTTTCACGCCCTCGATATGCCAGGCCTGCCGGACAGCGTCCACCCGGTCGGCAATTTTCGGAACCGTGCCGGTCAGCATGACCTCGCCCTCGTGAACCTCGATGCTGATGTCGCGCAAGCTGATGTCATGTTCGATAAACGCCGCTGCCATCTTGCCGTTGATGACGGTATCGTCGATGGCGCCGCCAAGGCCGCGTTCCTGCATCGCCGCCGTGCCGACCGTCGCCCCCGCGCCGATAGCAAGGCTGACGCATCCGGACAGGGTGAGGCCCAGAATGACGATGCCCGCCATTGCCGTGGCGCCGGCAATCCGGAAGGGACCATTACTGTCGCATCTTTTCCGCATGGCTATTTTCTACTTAACCGTTGTCCGGACGCCAAGCACCAATCACATTTATCGGAAGGCGCCAGGGGGCGACGGCGATGACGTCGAAGCGGATATCCAGCGCCGCCAGGTCGGCCCGCCCGGCGATGATCCATTCCGCGGCGCGCCGCAGCCGGCGGCGCTGGCGGGACGATACCGCTTCCAGCGCCGTGTCACGGTCCCGCCGCGCTTTCACTTCAATGATCGCCAGGATTTGTCCGCGCCGCGCGACGATATCGATTTCGCCGACCGGAGTGCGCCGCCGGCGCCCGACGATCCTGTAGCCGCGCAGGACCAGCCACGCCAAGCACAGCATTTCAGCGACATGTCCGCGTCGCCATGCCTCGCGGCGGCGGGCCCGTGTCATCTGTCCAGGGCCAGCGCCCGGGCATAGACCTCGCGCCGGGGCGAACCTGTTGCTTCGGCAACGCTCGCCGCTGCGTCGCGCAGGCTCATGTCCCGCATGGCCCGCCGCAGCATCGCGTCGAGGTCCGGCGCGTCGTCCGCCGCGTCCGCCTCCGGCGGGCCAACGACGATGACGGCCTCACCCGGCGGCGGCTCGCTTGAATCGTAATGCTGGATCAGATCGTCCAGCGAACCACGGCGGATTTCCTCATACCGTTTCGTCAATTCGCGCGCGATGGCGGCCTGACGCGGCCCCAGCACGGTGCGCATGTCCCGCAGCACCGCGGCGAACCGCCGGGGCGATTCGAAAAAAACCAGCGTCGCGACGATGGCCGCAAGCGGCCGCAGCGCGGTCTGCCGCTGCCCGCTGCGGGGCGGCAGAAACCCCGCAAACAGGAACCGGTCGGTCGGCAGCCCTGCGGACGCCAGCGCCGTCAGCGTCGCGCTGGCGCCAGGAATGGCGGTAACCGGGATGCCGGCCGCGACAGCCTCGGTCACCAGCCGGTAGCCAGGGTCGGAAATCAGCGGCGTGCCCGCGTCGCTGACCAGCGCGATGCGCCCGCCTTCCTGCAACTGCCGGATCAGCTTCGGCCGTACTTTTGCCGCATTGTGCTCGTGATATGCGGTCATCGCGGTGCGTATGTCATGGGCGTGCAGCAGTTTCGCGGTGACGCGGGTATCCTCGCAGGCGATCTGGTCCGCCGCCTTCAGGGTATCGACCGCGCGGTAGGTGATATCGCGCAGATTGCCGATCGGCGTGGCGACGATGTACAGCCCCGGATTTAGCACAGGCGCTGGTTTACTTCCATTCGGAGGCTCGTTAGTGTCCGCCATCATGAGTTCCCAGTACGATCAGAAATGCCGCATGGCGCGGCGGGTTCCACCGGGTCGCGGCGCAGCATTTTCATGGCTGTTCGTCGCCGTCCTCATGCTGATTGGCGCGACCGGTTGTGCGGAAACCACCGTAAAAGAAGAACCGCAGTTCCGCAAATTCGAACCGGCCACCGGAAGGGTTGAATCGGACGCGTCAAAACCGGCGGCGAAGCCGGAAAACCAGGCTGGTGCGCAGGCTTCTGCCGATTCGGCGGCGAAACCCGTGCCGGCGGTTCCGGCCGTAACGGATCCCCTCGCCCCGACGGAAGTGCGGGTTGCGATCCTGTTGCCGCTGACGGGGGCGAATGCGGCGCTGGGGCAGGCAATGCTTGATGCGGCGCAGCTTTCCATGTTCGAACTTGCCGGGGACAGTTTCGTGCTGATGCCGTTCGATACGGGAAGCACGGACCAGGGCGCGCGCCAGGCGGCCACCCTGGCGATTGAGCGGAATGCGCAGCTTATCCTCGGGCCGTTGACCGCCGGTTCGGTGCAGGCCGTGGCGCCCGTCGCCCGGGCGGCGGGGGTACAGGTTATTGCGTTTTCCAATTCGCACGAAGTCGCCGGCAACGGCATCTTTATTCTCGGTTTCGTGCCGCGGCAGCAGGTCGATGCGGTAGTCGGATACGCCGCCAGCGAAGGCGCGGCCCGATTTGCCGCCCTCGTGCCGGATGACAGCTACGGCCGTTCGGTGGTCGACGCGGTTCGTGAATCGGCGCAGGCCCGGGGCGCCACGCTGGTTCGCGCCCGCCTCTATGACACCGCGGCGGCGGATTATACGGATCTGGTGAAGGATTTCTCCGGCTATGACGCGCGGCATGGCGCGCTCCTCGCGCAGCGCAGGGCGCTCGCCGGGAAGGATGACGAAATTTCACGCCAAGCGTTGCGTCGGCTGGAGCGGCTGGACACGATCGGCGAAGCCCCCTTCGATGCGCTGGTCCTGCCGGAAAGCGGCGAACGGCTGCGAACCATGTCGGCCTTGCTGTCCTATTTCGACATCGATGTCCCGGCGGTGAAATTGCTGGGTCTGCGGTCCTGGGACCTGATCCCCAATCTCGGAACCGAACCGGCGCTGATCGGCGCCTGGTTCGCTGGATCGCCGGTGGAGGAACGTAACCGTTTTAACGACCGGTTCAAACGCGCCTTCGGGCGCACACCGCCCAGGCTTGCGACCCTGGCGTATGACGCGACGGCACTGGCGGCCGTCCTGAGTCACGCTGAGGGCGGACCGGATTATTCGGCCCCGGGCCTGATGGACCGGAACGGGTTTCTGGGGGTCGACGGTATTTTCCGCCTGAACGCGGATGGAATAGCCGAACGTGTTTTCACGATCTACGAAGTGACCCGCGACGGGGTCAAGGTGCGCCGTTCCGCGCCGACGAGTTTTACGCCGCTCACCAACTAAATCGGGTTCAGGCCATCAGATGGGCGATCACGGCGTTCAGCCGCGTGCGTCCCGCCGGTGTCGCCCGCAGCCATCCGCCTTCCCGGTCCAGAAACCCGCCTTCGATCAACGCCGACAGCCTTGCGGGGTCGAAGGCGTCGTCGAAGCCGCGCCCGGCAATGCCGCGCAGCCGGGTTTCCGGAATCCCTTCGGCAAGGCGCAGGCCCATCAGCATGGCTTCGTCCAGTTGTGCGCCGGGGTCCAGCGGCTCCCGCGATTCCATGCCATCGCCCGTTTCGTCGATCTGGCGCAGCCAGGCGTCGGGGCTGCGCACCCGCTGCGTGCCAATGCGCCGCCCGTCCAGCGTCAGCCGGCCATGCGCGCCCGGACCGATGCCGGCGTAATCGCCATAGCGCCAATAGGTCAGGTTGTGCCGGCTCTCGCCGCCCGGCATGGCGTGATTGGATACTTCATAGGCTGGCATGCCGGCGGCTTCCAGAATCTCCTGCGTCACCTCATACAACGCGGCGGCGGCGTCCTCCTCCAGCGGCGTCAGCCTGCCCTGGCGCCACAGGGCGTGGAACGGAGTGCCCGCTTCCAGCGTCAGCTGATAGACGGAGATATGATCCGCCGACCAGGTCAGCGCCCGGCGCAGTTCGGCGGACCAGCAATCGACTGTCTGTTCCGGGCGACCATAGATCAGGTCGAAAGAAAACCGGTCGAACAGCCGTGCCGCGGTGTCCACGGCGGCCAGGGCTTCGGCGGCGCTATGGCCGCGGCCAAGAAATTTCAACGCCTGATCGTTTAATGCCTGCACGCCCAGCGATACCCGGTTGACCCCGGCGGCGCGGATATCGGCCAGCCGCGCCTGCTCCACCGATGTCGGGTTGGCCTCCAGCGTGATTTCCGCATCGGGCGCCAGCTTCCAGTGCTTCGCTGTGCGGTCCAGCAGCGCCGCCACCGTCGCCGGGTTCATCAGCGAGGGCGTGCCGCCACCGAAGAAGATGCTGGTGATGGTTCGTCCCGGCATTTCCCGCGCGGTGCTGTCCAGTTCGGTCAGCAGCGCCGCGCGCCAGTGCGCTTCGTCGATGTTTTCCCGCACATGGCTGTTGAAGTCGCAATACGGGCATTTCGACAGGCAGAACGGCCAGTGGATATAGAGGGCCAGCGGCTGTTCCGGGTTTCCGTTGCACATGACCGGCTCAGCCTTTCGCGAAGCAGCCCGCCACCAGCTTGCGGAAGGCGTCGGCGCGGTGGCTGATCGCGTGTTTGCGGTCGGGGTCCATTTCGCCGAAGGCTTCGGTTTCGCCGTCGGGCAGGAAGATCGGGTCGTAGCCGAAGCCATGGCTGCCGCGCGGCGGCCAGACCAGGGTGCCGTGCACCGTGCCTTCGAAGGTTTCGACATGGCCGTCTGGCCAGGCCAGCGCCAGCGCGCAGACGAAATGCGCAGAGCGGTCGGCGGCGTCACCCAGCGCGTCGAGGACCTGTTGCATGGCCATCTCGAAATCCTTGTCCGGCCCGGCCCAGCGGGCCGAATAGATACCCGGATCGCCATCCAGCGCGGTTACCGCGAGGCCGGAATCATCGGCCAGCGCGGGCAGGCCGGACCCTTCCGCCGCCGCCCTGGCCTTGATGACCGCATTGGCGATGAAACTGTCGCCATCCTCGACCGGCTCCGGGAGGCCCAGTTCCCCGGCGGATACGACATCGGCATCGAAGGGCTGCAGCAGCGCGCCGATTTCCCGGACCTTGCCGGGATTATGGCTCGCGATGACCAGCCTGCCGCCGTCGAAATGCCGCGCCATGGAGGTCAGAGCCCGAGCGCCGCGTTCTGTATCGTGACCAGCTCGTGCACGCCCTTGCGAGCCAGCCCCATCAGCGCCAGGAACTCGTCCTGCGAGAACGGCTCGCCTTCCGCCGTGCCCTGCACCTCGACGATGCCGCCGGCGCCGGTGAAGACGAAGTTGGAATCGGCCTGTGCGGTGGAATCCTCCGCATAATCCAGGTCCAGCACCGGCGTGCCTTCCCACAGTCCGCAGGAAATCGCGGCCACGGCGTCTTTCAGCGGAATTTCCTTGATCGCCTCCAGGCTCTGCATGTGCCGGAATGCGAGATACAGTGCCACATAGCCGCCGGTAATCGCGGCGGTGCGCGTGCCGCCATCGGCCTGGATGACGTCGCAGTCGACCCGGATCTGGCGTTCGCCGAACCCTTCCATATTGGTGACCGCGCGCAGGCTGCGCCCGATCAGCCGCTGGATTTCCTGGGTCCGCCCGGATTCCGCGGCGCGGCGCCGGTCCATGCGGGAATCCGTCGACCGGGGCAGCATGCCGTATTCCGCCGTTACCCAGCCGCGCCCGGTATTGCGCAGGAAGGGGGGAACCCGTTCCTCGATACTGGCCGTGCACAGCACATGGGTGTCGCCGAATTTCGTCATGCAGGACCCTTCCGCATATTTCGAAAAGCCGGTTTCCAGGGTAATGGCGCGCAACGCGTCGGGCGCGCGGCCGGATGGTCGATCCATGTCATGCTCTTTCATTTGCTGAAACGTGGCCGGACGCTACTGTTTGCGGCTCCCCCTGTCCAGCACGGGACAGGCGAAAAGCCGGATAACCTTGAATTGCGCCGGGTAACGTCACTACATTCCCTCCAGCATGAAACCAGACCTGAACCAGCGCTCGCGCGAGGTACTGCGCCTCGTCGTCGAAGCCTATGTCGAAACCGGCGAACCGATCGGGTCGCAGTCGCTGTCGCGCCAGCTCGGCAACGCGCTGTCGCCGGCCACGATCCGCAATGTGATGGCGGATCTGGAAGAATCCGGGCTGCTGTACGCGCCGCACACATCCGCGGGGCGTCTGCCGACCGATGCGGGGCTGCAGCTCTTTGTCGATGGCATCCTCGAAATCGGCAACCTGACCGAAGACCAGCGGCGCGACATCGAAAGCCAGTGCGTCGCTGCCGGCCGCACCCTGAACCAGATGCTGGAGGAAACCTCCTCGCTGCTGTCCGGCCTGTCGCATTACGCGGGCCTGGTGGTTGCGCCCAAGAAGGAAGCGGCGCTGAAGCATATCGAATTCGTCGGCCTGGGCATGGGGCGGGCGCTTGTGGTGATCGTCAGCAAGGACGGGCTGGTGGAAAACCGGGTGATCGACCTGCCGGTCGGCATGCCGACATCCAGCCTGGTCGAGGCCAGCAATTTCTATACGGCCCATGTGGCGGGCCATACGCTGAGCGAGGCGCAGGAAATCATCCGGCGGGAAATCGCCAAGGAACGCGCGGAGGTCGATTCATTGACCCGCAGCGTGGTCGAGGCCGGGCTCGCGACCTGGTCCTCGGGCGCGCAGGGCGGCGGCGTGCTGATCGTGCGCGGCCAGGCCAACCTGCTGGACGACGTGAAGGGCATGACCGATCTGGAACATATCCGGGCGCTGTTTCAGAAGCTGGATACAAAGGAATCGGCGTTGCGCCTGATGGAAGCGGCAGACAAGGCCCAGGGCGTGCAGATTTTCATCGGCGCCGACAATGAACTTTTTTCGCTGGCCGGATGTTCGGTGATTATCGCGCCGTTTTCGAACAGCGAGGAACAGATTGTGGGGGCGATCGGGGTTGTGGGTCCGGCCCGCATGAACTATGCCCGCATCATTCCCATGGTGGATTACACGGCAAAAATTGTCAGCCGCATAGTCGGCTGACCGGCGAGGACCAGAATTGATGACACAAGATGACAAGCAGACCCCGGACGAACCGGAAACCGGCGCGGAAGCCGCCGCCGCAAATGGGGCCGCTTCGGCGGAAACCGACCCGCCCGCAGAAGCCGCTGCCGCGGAAAAGACGCCTGAGGAACGCATCGCCGAACTGGCCGCGGCGCTGGCCGAAGCCAACGACCGGTCGCTGCGCAATCTGGCGGAAATGGAAAACATCCGTCGCCGCGCGGATCGTGAAAAATCCGACACGCTGCGCTATGGCGCCAGTGGGCTGGCGCGCGACCTGCTGAACGCCGCCGACAATCTGCGCCGCGCGCTGCAATCGGTGCCGCCGGAAATGCGCGAGGGCGATGAAACCGTGAAGAATTTCGTCATCGGCGTCGAGATGACGGAGAAGGAATTGCTGAGCGCGTTCGAAAAGCACGGCATCCGCCAGCTCCTGCCGCTGGGCGAGAAATTCAACCACGCTGAACACCAGGCGATGTTCGAGGTGCCGGGCACGGACCAGCCCGCTGGCACCATCGTCGAACTGATGCAGCCCGGTTACATCATGCATGACCGCCTGTTGCGTCCGGCCATGGTCGGTGTCGCCAAGGGCGATCCGGAGGAAACCCACGTCGATACCACGGCCTGAACGGATGTTGCGCGGTCAGCCGAGCATCGGCTGCGCCGGATCATGCGCGGCCAGGTTTTGCCGGGCCCGGTCCGGGCTGCGGACCGCATAGCAATAGGCGCAGCCCTGGGCGCAGCTGTCATAGGCGCCGATATCGCGCGATTCATGGCACAGGCAATCGGGGCGGTTGCCGCGGGTCCGCGCGGTGATCGGCCGGCCCGCGACATCGCCCAGCCGCCCGGCATCGATGCAGCGCGCGGCGGCGACATCGTCAACCCGGTATGAATCCTGGCTGCATAGTGCGGCTGTCATGCCGTGATCCCGGGCGATGGCGGCGAGGCCCGACGCAAGCTGCCGCTTTTCCCCATCGGGCGGATCGCCCCAGGCAAAGTTTCCGCGCGCCGCTGCCGCGCCCAGGTTGCGTTTCGTCTTCGTGTAAACATGCGCGAAGGACATCACGACCTCATCCACCGACCCCGCCAGCGACTCTGCCAGGCGGGTGAAATTTTCGCGGTGCCAGTCCGGCGGCGTCAGGTCGCTGGTCACGACCGGGTCATAGCGCCAGACGCCGCGGCGCGGTCCGAACTCCCCGGCCAGCCGCTGCAGATCGGCGACGGCATAGCCCGCGGCGATGGTGCCCGATTCCAGCGCGCGCGGATAGCCGGTGATCGTGTACTGCACGATGAAGGGGTAATCCCGGCCGATTCCGGCAAGGTTCGGGTAAAAGAGCCGCAAATTGCGGGTCCAGAACACGAAGCCGTCCACCGTTTCCGGAGTCAGGGACACCGTATAGGGCCTGCCGCCATAGGGATTGGCCACGGCGCACGATCCCGCGGCCAGCCGATGCAGGAACCAGTCGCCGTAAAAGGCCGGGATATCGGTTCTGTAACTGGCGGAAACAATCATGGTTTACAGGCCCAAAAAGAACAATTATAGAACACATAGCTTTGGATTGCAGGCGGCGCAACATATCATCCGGATGCTGACGGGTGCGGCGCGAATATCGGCGGGGGCAAAATGGCGCGCTATTCCTTTTGTTCAGATCTTGTATCCATCACCGTCCCCGACGACTGGGACATTATCGCCCTCGTCACGACCGTCGGCGGGTTCACCCCGCCCGATAATCCCGACATAAGGCTGATCTTCCAGTCCGCAAGCTATGAATATCCCGAAATCGTCAAGCACCGGGATGTCAGTGGCGTGATCCGTGGACATACGGGTTATCCCGAACCGGAAGGACCGATTGCGCCCGATACCGTCTTTACCTGGGCCGGCGTTGGGCAGTCCCCGTCCCTCTTGAAACGCCTGATTCTGCGGCAAAGGGCATACCGGGTGCAGTATTTCGCCATTGCCCGCATTCTGGAACCAAACCTTGTCCGCGTTCTGTCCGGCCAGTTATCGGGCCCGGTAGGGGGCAGCGATGGTGTGGCCTTTGAGGCCCTTTTTCCCGAGGTCAGCGCTTTGCTGGAACAAGCCGTCTTTGCGCCGGAACAGACCCCGTTTGACCGGATTGCCGGCACGCCCGACCTGACGCTGATAAACCAGGGCAACGGCATATTCATACGGCTGCCAAAGCAATGGCAGTATGACCTTAGCGAAGAGGACTGCTGTACCGGGATGAGCGGCGGGTCGCTGGATGCAGAAGTCAGGGTGTCCGCCATCGGTTATGCGGGCGATCCGGATGCGACGGCGAAAGATATCGCAGCACGCCTCATCGAAAAAGTTGCAGAACATCTGGACGATGAAATGGATCCCCCCGCTGTCCAGGGCAGCGAAACGGACGCCACCAGCAGCGCGTGGCTTTCGGGCAAGGAAGATGTTCCGCCCACCCGTCATTATGCGGCCCACCGGGTTGTGCGCCGGAACGGGGTCACGAATGTCGCTTATCTCGTTTTTTCGATTCCCGAATCCCAGCTTGAAACCGAAGCCGGGGCCGCGTGCCTTGCCCTGATCAGGCGGGAACTCGCGAATGCCGTCATCCTGCTGGACGATGGTTAGGACGCGGGCATGCGATGTGATTTGCACGGGGCAGATACCGTTGTGATCGGCATAAACTGACATGACACAGGACGAATACAACACGTTCTGCGCCATGCTCCCGGCGATCAGCCATGTGGTGCAATGGGGCGGGTCCGATGTCTGGAAGGTGGGCGGCAAGGTCTTTGCCATCGCGGGCTGGGACGATGCGGGGCCCGGCCGGATTACCTTCAAGGTATCGCCGCTGGCCTTCGACATCCTGAAGGAACAGCCGGGCCTGCGGCCGGCACCCTATCTGGCCTCGCGCGGTTTCAAATGGATCCAGCATTTCGAAGCGCCCGGGCTGCCGGATGACGCGCTCCGCGACTATCTGCGGGAATCGCACCGGATCGTGTCGCGCGGCCTGTCGAAGAAACGGCAGCAGGCGCTCGGCCTGAACCCGTAAGCGGCGGAAAAACATGGAAACGCCGTTTCAATAATGGACTTTACGGTAATTTTTCTGCCCTCCGGTGGCTTGCGCCAGATTTCGAACATCCCTATATGACCGTCAGTCCATAACGTTTCTGTGATCCTTAACATTCAGGGGCCCCGCCAGGCGCCGCAATGCGGGCCGGCACGGGTTGCCGCAAGAAAGAGGGTATTCGGTATGAGTAAAGTCATCGGCATTGACCTGGGAACGACAAATTCCTGCGTCGCCGTCATGGAAGGTTCATCCGCCAAGGTCATCGAAAGCGCCGAAGGGTATCGCACGACGCCCTCCATGGTCGCATTCACCGACGGCGATGAACGGCTTGTCGGCCATTCGGCAAAGCGCCAGGCGGTGACCAACCCGGCCAATACATTCGCATCCATCAAGCGCCTTATCGGCCGCCGCGCCACCGATGCGGAGGTCGAAAAGGACAAGGGCCACGTCCCGTACAAGATCATCGCCGGCGATAACGGCGATGCATGGGTCGAAGGCAAGGACGGCAAGACCTACGCGCCAAGCCAGATCAGCGGTTTCATCCTGCAGCACATGAAGCAGACGGCGGAAAACTATCTGGGCGAAACCGTGACCCAGGCGGTCGTGACGGTTCCCGCCTATTTCAACGACTCGCAGCGCCAGGCGACCAAGGATGCCGGCAAGATCGCGGGTCTCGAAATCCTGCGCATCATCAATGAGCCGACGGCGGCGGCGCTGGCCTATGGCCTCGACAAGAAGTCTGCCGGCACGATCGCGGTTTATGACCTTGGCGGCGGCACGTTCGACGTTTCCATTCTGGAAATCGGCGATGGCGTCTTCGAGGTGAAGTCGACCAACGGCGATACCTTCCTCGGCGGTGAGGATTTCGACCAGAGGATCATTCAGTACCTATGCGACGAATTCAAACGCGAACAGGGCATTGACCTGCGCGGCGATCCGCTTGCCCTGCAGCGGCTGAAGGAAGAATCGGAAAAGGCGAAGATCGAGCTGTCCAGTTCGATGACGGCGGAAATCAACCTGCCCTTCATCACCGCCGACCAGTCCGGGCCGAAGCATCTGAACATGAAGCTGACCCGGGCCAAGCTCGAAGCGCTGGTCGACGACCTGGTGACCCGGACCAAGGGTCCCTGCCAGAAGGCGCTGAAGGATGCGGGGCTGAAGGCGAGCGAGATCGATGAAGTGATCCTGGTTGGCGGCATGACCCGCATGCCGAAGATTTTCGAGACGGTGAAATCCATCTTCGGCCGCGAACCGCATCGCGGCGTGAACCCGGACGAGGTCGTGGCGATCGGCGCGGCCATCCAGGCCGGTGTGCTGCAGGGCGACGTCAAGGACGTGCTGCTGCTGGACGTGACGCCGCTGTCGCTGGGCATCGAAACGTTGGGTGGCGTGTTCACCCGGCTGATCGACCGCAACACGACGATCCCGACCAAGAAAAGCCAGGTCTTCTCCACGGCCGAGGACAACCAGACCGCGGTCACGATCCGGGTGTTCCAGGGCGAACGCGAAATGGCGGCTGACAACAAGGTGCTGGGCCAGTTCGACCTGGTCGGCATTCCCTCCGCCCCGCGCGGCATGCCGCAGATCGACGTGACCTTCGATATCGACGCCAACGGCATCGTCAATGTCTCCGCCAAGGACAAGGGCACCGGCAAGGAACAGCAGATCCGTATCCAGGCCTCCGGCGGGTTGTCCGACGAGGACATCGAGCAGATGGTGAAGGACGCGGAAGTGCATTCCGCCGAAGACAAGAAGCGGCGCGAGATGGTTGAAGTCCGCAATGTCGCCGACAGTCTCGTCTACCAGACGGAAAAGAGTCTTGCCGAACATGGCGACAAAATTCCGGCCGGCGACAAGACGCAGATCGAAACCGATGTCGCCGCGCTCAAGGCCGCGCTGGAAGGCGATGACGCCGCCGATATCAAGGCCAAGACCGAGGCGCTTTCGCAATCGTCGATGAAACTGGGCGAAGCCATCTACAAGGCCAGCCAGGATGAAGCGGCGGGCGCGGATATGGATGACGCTCCGGCGGGCGGAAAGTCGACGGAAGAGAATGTTGTCGATGCCGATTTCGAGGAAGTCGACGACAACAAGAACAAGTCGGCATAGGCCCGGCTGATCAGGTTCTTTCGTGCTCTGGGGAAATGGGGCAGGAACGGTCGAGACGGTAACACGGCGCCGGCGGATGAAAATTCCGCCGGCTTCGGCCTGTTTGGCGTCAGGTGGCAGAGGTAATGCGATACATGGATTCTGAATCGCTCCGTATCATTAATTCAGGGCAGATCCGCCGGATCGCCGACGGTGAATCCGGCGATCACCGATCTGCTCCAGGGTGGGAATATGGCTGAAGATTATTACGAGACCCTTGGCGTGGCGCGCGGCGCCAGCCAGGACGACCTGAAGAAGGCGTTCCGCAAGGCGGCCATGAAGTATCACCCGGACCGCAATCCCGGTGACGAGGCGGCGGAGCAGAAATTCAAGGAAGTAAATCGCGCCTATGAAATCCTGAAGGATGACCAGAAGCGCGAGGCCTATGACCGCTACGGCGAGGCCGCCTTCGAAAACGGCGGCGGTGGCCATCCGGGCGGCGCGGGCGGGTTCGGGTTTTCCGGCGGGTTCGCGGATATTTTTGACGAGATGTTCGGCGCGATGGGTGGCCAGCGCGGCGGCGCGAACCGGCGCGGCTCCGACTTGCGCTACAATCTTGAAATCTCACTGGAAGAGGCGTTCCACGGCAAATCGGCCGATATCCGGGTGCCGACATCGGTGACCTGCGAAACCTGCAGCGGCAGCGGCGCCGAGGGCGGCGCCCAGCCGGTGACCTGCCCGACCTGCCGGGGTGCCGGCAAGATGCGCTCGCAGCAGGGGTTCTTCACCGTGGAGCGGACCTGTCCCGGCTGCCACGGGGCGGGGCGGGTGATCGACAAGCCCTGTCCGCCCTGCAACGGCACGGGCCGCACCCACAAGGAAAAGACCCTGGCGGTCAAGATCCCGCCGGGCGTCGAGGAAGGCACGCGGATCCGCCTATCCGGCGAAGGCGAGGCCGGGATGAACGGGACGCAGCCGGGCGACCTATACATATTCCTCTCGGTTTTGCCGCACCGCCTGTTCCAGCGCGAGGAGGCGGATATCTACTGCAAGGTGCCCATGTCGATGACCTCGGCGGCGCTGGGCGGCACCGTTGAAGTCCCGACCATCGACGGCGGCAAGGCCAAGGTGACCGTGCCGCCGGGCACCCAGAGCGGCCAGCAGTTCCGGCTGCGCAGCAAGGGCATGAGCGTCCTCAACTCCCGGCAGCGCGGCGACATGTATGTCGAGGCGCGGATCGAAACCCCCGTGAACCTGTCGCGCAAACAGCGCGAGTTGCTGCAGGAATTCGAAAAAGCCGGCGGCGGCCGGTCCTTCAGCCCGGAATCGGAAGGCTTTTTCACCAGGGTCAAGGAATTCTGGGAAGACCTGAAGGACTGAGGGACTGAATGGCCGAAACCGATGACAATGTTGCGGCCGCGCGGGCCGTCATGGATGCGCATCTCGCGGGGCTGAACGCCCGCGACGAGGCCGCCATCGCCGCCTCGCTGCATTTCCCGCATTACCGGCTGAGCGGCGGGCGGATGAAGGTCTGGGAAACCCCCGACGCGTATTTCGCCGATTTCCTGGCCCGCGCCGGCGAGGGCTGGGATCACACCGTCTGGGATTCGCTGGATTGCCTCGCGGCGGGGCCGGACAAGGTGCATCTCGATGTCCGCTTTACCCGCTATAGGGCCGACGGTTCGGCGCTCGGCAGCTTCCGGTCGCTCTGGGTCATTGCCCGGCTCGGCGGCAAATGGGCGGCCCAGTTGCGGTCCAGCTTCGCCGCCTGATCTTCTTATAAATCCGGTTTCGCATCGGCCCAGGGCTGCACCGCTTCAAAGGCGGCGGCAGGCTGCAGGACCGTCAGATCCGCAAAGCGCCGGCCGACGATCTGCAGCCCGACCGGCAGCCCCGCCGTGGTGAAGCCGACCGGCACCGTGGCCGCCGGATTGCCCGAAAAATTGAACGGGTAGGAAAATCCGGCCCAGGGGAACCAGTCCCATTCATGCTGCGGCCAGCCTTCCGGATTCAGTCGCCCGACCGGCAGCGCCGCGACCGATACCGTCGGCGTCAGCAGCAGGTCGTAGTCGGTGAAAAAACGGGCGACGGCGTTGTTGTAGTCCAGTTTCTGTTTGCGCTGCCGGATGTAATCGGTGGCGGACCACGCCAGCCCCTGTTCGATACAGGCAACCAGTCCGGGGTCCATCCTGTCGCGCCATTGCGGCAGGCGGCTGCCATAATTGCCGCCTTCATGGGCGCTCCACATGACCCGGATCGTTTCGGTCGGATCGGGCAGGTTGATGACCGGCGCTTCCAGCATGGCGCCCAGTCCGGCGAAGCGCTGCGCCGCCGATTCGCAAAGCGCGGCGATTTCAGGATCGACCCGCAACCGGCCAAGGTCCGGGCTCCAGCCGATACGCAGCCCGGCCACGCCATCCCGCAGCCGCCCGGGATAATCCTCCGGCGCGCTTTCCAGCGAGGTATTGTCCATCGGATGCGGCCCGGCCATCACGGCGAGCATCAGCGCCGCATCGGCGACCGTGCGGGTGATCGGGCCCGACGCCGCCGTGCTGTCGCTGTTCGCCAGCGGCACGGCGGGAACCCGCCCGAAGCTCGGCTTTATCCCGAACACGCCGCAGA
>JAQCHR010000495.1 GCA_027619655.1 Pseudomonadota bacterium | reverse complement strand
CCTGGCCATCCCCGCCGGCTCCTTCACCAGCCTGCTGGGCCCGTCCGGCTGCGGCAAGAGCAGCGCGCTGCGGCTACTGGCCGGGCTGGACGCGCCCGATGGCGGGGCGCTGGACTGGCCCGGCGGCAAGCCGGGGCGCGGCGCGACCGGGTTTGTCTTCCAGGATCCGACGCTGCTGCCCTGGGCCAGTGTCTGGGACAATGTCTACCTGCCGCTGCGCATCGCCGGCATTTCGCGCGATGCGGCGGCGGCGGATATCGAAGCGGCGCTCGCCCTCGTCGGGCTGGGCGGCTTCGCGCGGGCGAAACCACACGAGCTGTCCGGCGGGATGCGCATGCGCGCCTCCGTCGCCCGGGCGCTGGCGACCAGGCCAAAGCTGCTGCTGATGGACGAACCCTTCGCGGCGCTGGACGAAATGACCCGCTTCCAGCTCAATGACGACCTGCTGCGCATCTTCCGCCAGACCGGCTGCACCATCGTCTTTGTCACCCATAGCGTGTTCGAGGCGGTGTACCTGTCGCAGCGGATCGCGGTGATGTCGCCCCGGCCCGGCCGGGTGGTCGCCCTGCACGGCATCGACCTGCCCTGGCCGCGCGCGGCGGCGATGCGCACCGGCCCCGCATTCGGCGCGATCTGCCGCGCGGTTTCGGACGATCTCGGCGTGGTGGCGGGATGAGCGGGCGGGTGCGCGACATCCTGCCGCCGGCGCTGATCGGCCTCGCCGTGCTCGTCGTCTGGGAGGTTGCGGTGCGGGTGCTGGCGGTGCCGCATTACATCCTGCCCGGTCCGCTGCTGATCCTGGAGGCGATGTGGACCGACCGGGCGCTGTTGCTGGCCTCGCTCGGCGTGACGCTGAAGATCACCCTGGCCGCGCTCGTGGCCGCGGCGGCGGGCGGCGCCGGGCTCGCCTTCGCCCTGACCCGCGCCCGCTGGCTGGAGCGCAGCCTGCTGCCCTATGCCATCGTCGCGCAGGTGACGCCGGTGGTCGCCATCGCGCCGCTGATCATCCTGTGGATCGACGACGCCTTCGTGGCGCTGGTGGTCTGCGCCTGGATCGTCGCCTTCTTCCCGGTGCTGGCCAATACGATGACCGGGCTGAAAAGCGCCGACCCGAACCTGCGCGACCTGTTCCGCCTGTACGGCGCCAGCCGGCTGCAGACCCAGGCCTGGCTGGAAGCGCCCTCCGCCCTGCCCTATTTCCTCGCGGGACTGCGCATTTCCGGCGGGCTGGCGCTGATCGGCGCAGTAGTTGCGGAATTCGTCGCCGGGACCGGCGGCGCGCAGACCGGGCTCGCCTTCCGTATCCTCGAGGCCGGCTACCGGCTGCAGATTCCGCGTCTCTTCGCGGCGCTGACCCTGCTGTCGCTGGCCGGGATCGCCATTTACGCCCTCTCCAGCGCCCTGTCCCGCTGGGCGCTGCGACGCTGGTTCGGGCGGATTGCGGCGTAACGGCCACGCATAATTACGGGGACAGTATAATCAATTGACGGGACCGCCGCCCGTGCCT
Source organism: Pseudomonadota bacterium (assembly GCA_027619655.1). Classification (GTDB taxonomy): domain Bacteria; phylum Pseudomonadota; class Alphaproteobacteria; order UBA8366; genus MarineAlpha4-Bin1. Next base: position 1,406 of record JAQCHR010000495.1, on the reverse strand, counting down.
ATGCCTGCACCCCATGGCGAGACTGGCAAGAATTGTCGCGGCGGGGGTGCCGCACCTGGTGACGCAGCGGGGCAACCGGCGGCAACCGGTATTCTTTGGCGATGACGATTACACGGCCTATTCCCGGCTGCTGGCGGCGGGCTGCCGCGAAGCCCGGACCGCAATCTGGGCCTGGTGCCTGATGCCGACCCATGTGCACCTGATCCTCGTGCCGTCCCATGCGGACGGGCTGCGCGCCGCACTGGGCGAGGCGCACCGCCGCTATACGAAGACCGTGAACGACCGCGAGGGCTGGCGCGGCTATCTGTGGCAGGGGCGTTTCGCCTCTGCACCGGTGGACGAGGACCATCTGCTGGGCTGCGCGCGTTATGTGGAACTGAACCCCGTGCGGGACGGGCTGGCGCGGCGGGCCGATGACTGGCCCTGGTCGAGCGCGCGGGCGCATCTTTCCGCCGCCGCCGACCGGCGGCTAGGCACGGCGCCGCTGCTCGCCCGGGCGAAACAGTCCGGCGGCGGCGACAGGGTGACCGACCCCGCGCCCCTGCTGGACCGTGCGCCGGACTGGGCGGGGCTGCTGCGCAGCGGTCTGGACAATGAAACATGCGAGAAAATCCGCGCAGCGGAACGCACCGGGCGGCCGCTGGGCTCGAAGGCCTTTATCGCCAGGCTGGAGGCCAGCCTCAACCGGCCGCTCGCGAAGCGCAAGCCCGGCCCGAAGCCGAAACAGGATTGACCGTCCGCATCCCGCCGGCCGGATTGCCGGTGCGCGCGAGATGGTCTTCGATCAGCGCGAGGTTGCGCATGTTCGCCTTGAAGCCGATATCGAAAATATCGCCGAGCAGCGGGACCGCCCCGACGATCATGTCGCCCAGCACATTGCCCGCCATCCGCAGCTTCACCGGCAGCGGCACGCCCAGCGCATGGGCCTGGCTGATGAAATAGACGCCGCTGAGCGCGGAGACAGAGTCACCGATGCCCGGCAGCAGGCCCAGCAGGACATCCAGCCCGAAACGGATATTGGTGCCGGGGATGCGGAACCGGTTGTCGAGCCACCAGGCGACGGCGCGCATCCGCGACAGGCTATGGTGACCGCGGGGAGGGTTCATTTCTTCGCGATCACCCAGATGGCGTGGATCAGGCCGGGGATATAGCCCAGCAGCGTCAGGATGATGTTCAGCCAGAAATGCCCGCCAATCCCGACCTGCAGGAAGACACCCAGCGGCGGGATGAGGATCGAAAATATGATGCGGATTATGTCCATGGTGCCCGGTTCCCGTTGCAGATCAGGGCGCCAAATTTGGCGCCGCACTGGCATAACAACGCGCCGGGCGCATCGGGGTTCCCTGGCGGGGCCGCCTCCGCCTGCCGCAAGACCCGGAACCTAGCAGCCATCTACCCGTTATAGA
>JAQCHR010000019.1 GCA_027619655.1 Pseudomonadota bacterium | reverse complement strand
CGAAAGCCGCCGAGGCCTGAGTGAACAAGTATTACAACAACCTGCTGCACCGCCCGAACCGGCTGGCCGATTACCCCGCGAACCCCAATATCGCGATGGTCGCGGGTTTCATGTGCGCCGAAACCGACGCGGAAGCCTATGCCAAGGCATCGGGCTGGACGTTTTTCATCTTCGCCCTGTCCTATTACGGCAGGAAGGACGTCGACGCTCCGGGCGAAGGCAATCTGTGGGAGGAGTTCCAGGACTGGCGCCATAGCGAGAAGGCGCAGGATGCCTTCAAGGGCGCCCTGATCGGCTCGCCGGCAACCATCCGGGAAAAACTGCACCAGTACCAGGAATCGCATGTCGACCAGGTGATCCTGCTGAACCAGGCCGGCAAGACCTCGCATCAGGACATCTGCGACAGCCTGACGATGTTCGCCGAGGAAGTCATGCCGGAATTCCATGCCATGGAGCCGGCGCACGCGGCGTGGAAGGAAGACGTGCTGTCAGGTCGGATCGTGCTGGAGGATAAGGAAACCCAGCCCTATGACATTTTCAGCCACCAGAATGCCGATATCGTGCGGCTGACGCCGGAACAGCTCAAGGCGCAAATGGCGGCGAAGGAAGCGGCAAAGCGGGAGGCATCCGACTGACGGCTTCGCCGCCGCTTCAGATCACGCCGGCCGCCGCAAGCGCTTCCAGTTCGGCCGCCGTCAGGCCAAGCAACTCGCCATAGACTTCCGCGTTATGCGCCCCCAGCGCCGGACCCAGCGTATCGACCGAGCCGGGCGTCCCGGTCAGCCTCGGCACGACATTTGCCACCGCGAGATCGCCGATCCGGTCGTCGGCGACACGCACGATATTGTTTCGCGCCGCGTATTGCGGATTGTCGAATATCTCGTCGATCGACGCGACGATCCCGCAGGGCACCTCCGCCCCCTCGCACAAGGTCACGACTTCGTCCTGGTCATGTTTCATGGTCCAGTCCGTGACCATGCCATCGACACCGGCGCGGTCCGCTTCGCGCTGCCGGATCGTGCCGTAGCGCCCTTCCCCGGCCACTTCCGGATAGCCCATCAGCTTAGCCAGCCGGCCATAAATCTTGTCGTTGGTGCAGGCGATGGCGACCCAGCGATTGTCCCTGGTCGGGTAATGGCTGTGGGGGCAGACATTGACCGTCGGCGCCCCCATGCGCTGCCGGATGAAATTGAACTTGTCATAGGCGGGGGCCAGTTCATCCAGGATCCGGAAAATCGGCTCATACAGGCCGATATCAATCTGCTGGCCGATTCCCGTGGCATCGGCCGAGCGCATCGCCATGACGACACCCAGCGCTCCATACAGCCCCGCCATGTAATCCGCCAGCGTTGCCGAACCCGGCGTTGCCGGCGGCCGGTCGGGATCGCCGGCGAGGAAGGAAATGCCGCCGAACGCGTTGCCGATCCGGCCGAAGCCCGGCTTGTTTGCATAGGGCCCCGTCTGCCCGTAGCCGGAAACCCGCAGCATGACCAGCTTTGGGTTCAGCGCGTGAATCACATCCCAGCCAAGGTTCCATTTCTCCAGCGTGCCGGGACGGAAATTTTCGCATAACACGTCCGCCCGGGCGATGAGGTCCTTGAGCATTTTCTGCCCGACCGGATCCTTCAGGTTGAGTGTCACGGACTTCTTGTTGCGCGCTTCGCTGAGCCAGACCAGCGTGTCACCGGTGTCACTCACGGTGCCGAGCCGCCGGCACGGATCCCCCACGCCGGGCATCTCCACCTTGATCACCTCGGCGCCGAATTCAGCCATGATCGTGGCGCAGTACGGCGCCGCGATATAGGTCGCGATATCAAGGACCCGGACGCCAGCTAAAGGCTTATTCACAGACATTTTCTCACAAGCGGCTTCCGCTGAAGGCATCTTGCTCATTGTACCCAAGCCATTTTTTCTCCAATTCCAAGGAAAACAATGTCAGTCCGACGCGATACGTACCGCCCTCAAATTTACACTTTTTAACCTTGACTGAGGCATATGGCATGGACGCGACAGTCAAATAAAATGATACACGCATTCGGAAGCCAACTGTGCGGGCGTTTACCGAACTATTCACAACTTATCAGCCGTAGACATCAATCGTATCAGGTTCACGAAATGTCTAACTATATTTTGACCTCAATTCATTCCCTTCTTTATCCATTTTTGAAAAGGAATCTCGACAAATTTGTAACAAACAATGGACAACGCCAATATCGTAAGAAGTACTGCCAGAATTTCGATTCCCGTCGCCAACCCAACCTCTTCAACGAACAAAAACTTGAACCAGTCCTTGACAAGGTAATGAATCAAATAAGTTGAGTATGAATTAATTCCCAAAAAATATATTGGTGTCACATTTAACAAGGCAACGAAGAAACGGTGTCCGCATGGAAAACGCAGGTTATATCGCCCTATCACGGCAACTGGCATTGCGGCGCGAAATGAGTCTCGTCGCGCACAATATCGCCAACATGAACACACCCGCGTTCAAGGCGGAAAAAATGTTCTTTCGCGAGTATATCAAGGAACCGGCCAAAGGCGAGGCGTTGTCCTTTGTGCAGGATATCTGCATGGCCCGCGATCTATCGGCAGGCCCTGTATCGACGACCGGCAACGACCTTGACCTCGCCATTTCCGGCCAGGCCTATTTCTCGATCGAGACGCCGGAAGGCGTGCGCTACACGCGGCATGGCCGGTTCCAGCTCGATGGGCAAGGCAGGATTGTCGATGGACTGGGCGCCCCGGTCCTGTCGACCGCCGGTGCCCCGATTACCGTACCGCCGGGTTCCGGAAGCCTGACTATCTCAGACGATGGAACCGTCAGCGGCAATGCCGCCACGATCGGCCGTATCGGGCTGTACGAATTCGACAAGGAATCGGAACTGAAGCGCGAAGGCAACGGAAGTTTCAGCGCCGAGGGACAGCAGCCCCAGGACGCCAACAAAAGCCGGATCGTCCAAGGCGCGCTGGAACAGTCCAACGTGCAGGCGATTATCGAAATGACGCGGATGATCGAAATTCACCGGTCCTATGAATCAACCGCCAAGCTTATCAAGGACCAACACGACCAGTTCATGCGGTCGGTCGGAAAACTGACAAGCATGCGGCAGAACTAAGGGTATAATATCATGAGATCATTAAGTATTGGCGCAACGGGCATGCTGGCGCAGCAGCTCAACGTTGAAGTCATTTCCCACAACATCGCCAATATGAACACCACCGCCTACACAAGGCGGCGGGCGGAATTTCAGGATCTCCTGTATCAGAACCTGCGGCGCGTCGGCTCGGAATCGTCCGACACGGGAACCATTGTCCCCGCCGGCGTCCAGATCGGCCTTGGCGTCAAGACAGCGGCGGTCTACCGGATCACCGAGCAGGGCAACCTCACGCTGACGGAGAACACCTTCGACCTGGCCATCAACGGCAACGGCTACTTCCAGGTGCAATTGCCGAACGGCGATATCGCATATTCCCGTGCCGGCTCGTTTCAGTTGAGCGCGAATGGCGAACTGGTCACCGCGGACGGCTTCATCGTCGAACCGGCCATCACGATCCCGACAGATGCCGTGGATGTATCCGTCAACGCCAGCGGGCAGGTTCTGGCCCAGCAGGACGGTCAGGTCGCGCCGGCGAATGTCGGGCAGTTGGACCTCGCCATTTTCTCCAACGAGGCGGGGCTGCTGGCCATCGGCGACAACCTGTTCCTGGAGACGCCCGCATCCGGGACGCCGACAACCGGAACGCCGGGATCGACCGGCATCGGCACGATCCAGCAGGGCTTTCTGGAAACCTCGAATGTCAATGTCGTCGAGGAAATTTCCAATCTGATCACCGCGCAGCGCGCCTATGAAATGAATTCCAAGGTCATCGAAACATCGGATCAGATGATGGCCGTCCTCAGCAATCTGCGGTAACACGGGAGGAACAGCATGAACGCAATACGCATATTTGTGTCGCTGGCAGCTGTTTTTGTCCTTCTGGCAAGCAGCGCCCAGGCGGCGCCCCGTGCCTATCTTCGTGCCAATGTGCTGGTCGATGGCGATACGGTCAAACTTGGCGATGTATTCGACGGCGCGGGCGAATTGGCCGACAGGGTCATCGCCAATGCGCCGCGTCCCGGCCAGACGCTCGTCATGGAAGCCGACTGGCTGTACCGGGTCGCCCGGGCGTACCGGGTTTCCTGGCGACCAGCCAGCCGGCTGGACAGCGCGATCATCGAGCGCCGCAGCCAGATCATCGAGCCCGACCAACTCCATAAGACGGTTACCGAAGCCCTGCGCCGCAAGCACGACGACCTGGGCGAAGTCGAAATTGAACTGGACAACCGGACCATGCGGCTCTTCCTGCCGTTCAACATGCCGGCCCGGGTCGAGACCCAGTCGATTTCATACGATTCACTCAACAAGCGTTTCTCGGCCCGGGTGATTGCCCCAGATGACCGCCCCGGCGCCGTGCGGACCACCATCACCGGCTATGCCTATCCTGTCGTCGAAATTCCGACGCTGTCGCGCCGCATGGACCGCGATGAAATCATTCACGACCGGGATATCGAATGGAAAACCGTGCGGGTCGGGAATATCGATACGCAGACCATAACCGACGTTGAATCGCTCATCGGCCTCAGTCCACGCCGGCCGATCACCGCCGATCGTGCCGTCAAGGAAAGCGAAGTCCAGGCGCCCGTTCTCGTCATTCGCGGTAAGCCGGTTACCATAGCCCTTACAACCCCGACAATGCAGCTGACCGCCATGGGAAAGGCCCTGCAGAATGGCGCCGAAGGCGATGTTGTCCGGGTCCAGAATATCAATAGCGGCAAAATCATCACCGCCGTCGTCGTCGGCGACAAACGGGTCGCCGTCACCACCCTTCACAGCGCCGCCATGCAGCAGGTCCAGAAATGACCGCCTCCCTCAGATCCAGCCCGCTTCGGCTCACCTGCCTTGTCGTCACCGTCATATCGCTGTCGGGATGCAACGCCCTTTCCCGGCTTTCCGAAGTCGGCGAGGCGCTGAAAATGTCCGGCATCCAGAACCCGACGCAAACGCAGGACTACAAGCCCATCACGATGCCCATGCCGGCTCCGGTCCTGGCGCACCACAACCCGAATTCGCTTTGGCGTACCGGGTCGCGGGCGTTTTTCAAGGATCTGCGCGCCAACCAGATCGGCGATATTGTGACCGTGGTGATCGCGGTCGATGATCAGGCGGACCTCGAAAACGAAACGGCACGGGCGCGCGCCGCGACCGAAGACGCCGGCCTCGGTGCGTTGCTTGGCTACCAGGCCTCGCTGAACCGGCTGCTGCCGCAGGCTGTCGATCCCGCCAACCTGCTGAACGTGAACAGCAACACATCCAATAACGGCAATGGCAGTATTGCGCGCGACGAACAGATTACGCTGCGGGTCGCAGCTGTCATCAGCCAGGTACTGCCCAACGGCAACCTGGTGCTGCATGGCCGGCAGGAAATCCGGGTCAATTACGAAGTGCGGGAAATCCAGGTGACCGGCGTCATCCGGCCACAGGACATTACCAACGAAAACCAGATACCGCATGAACAGATTGCCGAGCTTCGCGTCTCCTATGGCGGCCGCGGGCAGTTGTCCGACCTGCAGCAGCCGCGCTACGGCAACCAGTTGATCGATATCATCTTCCCCTTCTAGAGCAGATCGCCGCAATCATGCATTCCGGGCAATGTGAATTGCATTGCCCGGGATAGTATCAGCATACTGGCGGCAGGTCGGCGATTCCTGCCGACATGACAACCGATACAGGGAAGACAGGACCAATGCACATCAATCCGATGCGGGCCGGCGTCGAGCGCGGGAAAGTACAGATCGGCACCTGGGTCAACATGATCCGCAATCCGGCAATCCTGCCGCTGCTGAAAGCGGCGGGGCTCGATTTCGCGCGCGTGGACATGGAACATGCCTCGCCATCGATGGAAACCATCGCCAACATGGCCCTCATGGCGCGCGCCATCGATTTTCCGATCGCCGTAAGGCCGCCGAAAGCCAATCGCGAATGGATTACCCGCCTGCTTGATGCCGGCGTATGGAACCTCCACTGTCCCCAGGTGGACACGGCGGAACAGGCGGCGGAGATCGTCGCGGCATCACGCTACACGCCGCAGGGGTCGCGGGGCATGGCGGGAACAAGCGCCGCCACGGAATACGAAATCGGCGGTTCGGTCATGGACCGGCTGGCATTCGCCAACAAACAGGTCTTTGTCACCGTGATGCTCGAATCCGGCAGCGCCTTTGACCATCTCGACGACATTGCAGCCATGGACGGCATCGACGCATTGACGCTTGGGCCGACGGACCTGGCGCAGGATCTGGGTGTTTTCGGCACGCCGGATATGGGGCAAATACTGGACGAAAAGCGGGACCTGGTCCTGGCCGCCGCCCGAAAATACGGCAAGACCTGCGCCATGTTGTGCAATAGCGCGGAACAGGCGCAGCAGTGGAAAGAAGCCGGCGCGCTGCTGCTCGCCTATAAAAGCGAAGTCGAAGTCCTTCAGATAGGCTTCAGCCAGGCCATGTCCGAGATCAAGGGAAAACGCTGACCCCGAGCCTTTACCCGGGACGAATACAATACAGGCCAGTCTTTCGGCTGGCCTGTATCGTGCTTGCCGGATCGCCTGGCGCGACGGAAGTACCGCTCAATCGTCGCGGTGCGTCCGCTCCATCCGTTCGTGCATTTCCTGCGCCTCAATGGTCAGCGTCGCGATAGGGCGTGCCTCAAGCCGCCGCAGTGAAATGGGGTTCTGGGTTTCCTCGCAATAACCGTATGTCCCGTCTTCAATGCGACGCAACGCCGAATCGATTTTGTTGATCAATTTCCGCTGCCGATCCCGTGTCCGCAATTCGAGGGAGCGGTCGGTTTCGAGCGTCGCCCGGTCTGCGAGATCGGGTTCCGCGAGGTTTTCTTCCTTCAGGCTGTTTCGGGTATCGCCCGTATCCTTCAAAAGCTGCCTGCGCCACTGCAAGAGTTTCTGGCGAAAGTACTCATGCTGCGCAGGATTCATAAACTCTTCGTCTTCCGACGGTCGATAATCAGGCGGAAGCGTTGGGTGCATGCGTCGCTCCACTATTAAGTTCACAAAACCGGCGCGCACTATATATTCGCGCACAACGATCCTGCAAGCCCCGGAAATGACGCTGTATTTTTTCCTGTACTCCCGCTAGACCGAATTCCGGCGCGGCTCGTATTTCGCCATTTCAACACGAACGCGCAGTTCGACATCGTCGAGGAGACTATTCAAGTAGGGATCGGCGGCATCCTTGCGCCGCTTGGCGACCATTTGCGCCAGATTGATCAGCCGCTCCTTGGGAATTGCCCCCACAAGCAGATCCACCCGAACCTGCTCAAGCTGATCCAGCACGTCATTGCCCCATTTTCGGGCGCGGGCATTGGCTGTACCTTCCGTCGAATCCGGCACGCCCTGTATAGCCACCAGGGCATCGACGCTCTGCGTCGGCGCAGCGGACCCCACGGGTCCGACCGAATCCGCCTGCGGCGACAGATGATCGGTAAAACCGCTTCCTTTTACAGATTTGCCAGCCTTGCTTTTCGATCCGCGCGCGGACGACCTTACGGATCCTGTTGAATCGATTTTCATACGGTCAACTTAGCTTTTTTCAGGCCATAACGGAAATAGTTTCCAAACCGGCCCGTGCGACGCCGGCCAAAACACATTTGGCAACGCAGATGGAAATCTTTGCCGGTTATCCCGGCACGGCTTGCCGGGACGATGAGCCGGGCTGTCCCCGGCGCGGTTAGAATTTATTTTTATCCATATATTTCAATTTCTTAATATCCCGCGCGCCATGGCATGACTTTCGCTACGGACAAAGGGAATTTCAGGAAAATACGTGATCGGCGATGGCAATGACGAACGGATCAGACTTGGCGCAGCGATCCGCCCCCTTCGGGCGGCGGCGCTGGCTGGGAATCGCAATAATCGCATTGCTCGGCGGCGTCTTTCATGCACCGGCGATGGCGCAGTCACGAATCAAGGATATCGTCTTTTTCGAGGGCGTGCGCTCCAACCAGCTTGTCGGATACGGGCTGGTTGTCGGGTTGAACGGCACGGGCGACAGCCTGAGCAGCGCCATCTTCACGCGCGAAAGCCTGATCGGCATGCTGGAGCGGCTGGGGGTCAACGCCCGCGATGACGCGCTGACAACCGACAATGTCGCGGCGGTCATGGTCACCGCCACGCTACCGCCTTTCAGCCACCAGGGCACAAATATCGACGTCACGGTTTCCGCGCTGGGCGATGCGGACAACCTGCTGGGCGGGACTTTGCTGGTTACGCCGCTGGTCGGCGCCGACGGTGAAATCCCGCGATTTCCCAGCACCGGGACAGATTAACTTGCGATATCATGGCGCTCTTGCAATGTCAGGCTTATTGCGCAACTCTTTTCCTGCAGACAATCACGTGCCCGACGCACTATAAACATGCCCTGATGCCATGAGCGGACTGGAAAACCTGACTGTTCTTCTCGTTGAAGATTCGCAGCAGTTGCGCGCCCTGCTCGTCTCTGTCCTGTCACAGCTTGGCATCGGTAATATTCTGCGGGCCAATGACGGTGCGGATGCAATCCGCCAGATCAAGGCAATGCAGACCGACCCCGGGAGTATCGGCGCAACCAGTATCGATCTGGTCCTGTCCGACTGGCTCATGGAACCGATCGACGGCGCCACGCTGCTCCGCTGGATACGGCGGCACAAGGATTCGCCCGATCGCTTCATGCCCTTCATCATGGTCAGTGCGTATTCCGATTGGGACCGGGTGCAAACCTCCCGGAACCTGGGCGTCAACGAGTTCCTGGCCAAACCGTTCTCGGTCGCTTCGGTGTTTGAACATATCAATGCCGTCATTCAGGACACCCGGTCCTTTGTGCGAACCGACAGTTTTTTCGGACCCGACCGACGGCGAAGCCGTAAACACGTGCCCGACGAAAAACGCGTCATTCATCCGTCCGGCGAGGATTCGATGGAAAAGCGTATCCGCTTCTACAGCGCCCCCCGCGCCTTGCGCCGAAAGGTCGGCCCCGACCTCCAGCTCAATATCGCCTCGATTGTCAAAATCCAGAAAGAACTGGATGAATGGAACGACGATTTCGTGAAATGGACCAACGAATATATCAGCCAGATCAACCGGCGCGTGGCCGCTGCCGCCGCCAAAGACGCCGGGAACCGGCGGGCGGATTTCAGTGAAATCAACAGGATCAGCCACGAATTGCGCGGTCAGGGCGGCATCTTCGGCTATCCGCTGGTATCCTCTGTTGCTAAGTCGCTGTTCGAGTTGACCAAGGACACGCTGGACCGTTCAGACGATTGCCTGCGCCTAGTCAAGGATCATGTCGGGACCCTGCGCGCCGTACTGCGCGACGAGGTTCGCGGCGATGGTGGCCAGGTCGGAATTGAAATCATCAAGGCGATGCGCCAGGCCAATGCAAAGTTCCTGCGCGAACAGGGCGATCTCTCTCTCGTCAGTCGCGACTTCCTCAAAAGCAACCGGTGACGGCATGAACGATCAAACTCTGTTGGACCGGACGGGACTGGCGCATGCCCTTTACCGGGACCTTGCCGCCGATGTGACCGGTCGCGCGCAGCGGGTCATCGTCGGGTTGAACTGGACCCTGGTTATCGGGCCGGACGGCGCCGGCCTGTCACACACACCGGCGCGCGGCACCGGCGGCTGTTTCTCGCTGCCCGATCCCGGCGGCTATGCGGGGCAGGATCTCGCATCGCTCGCCGCTATGATCGATTCCGAGAATGTCTTCGAAACGGCCATCGCCATCGCCGCGGCGAATGCCTTCCATAACCGCTACGGTTTGACCGGCAGCCGGGAAAACGGCCTGGACCTGATTCCGGATAGCGGATCAGACACCGTCATCATCGGGCGTTTCCCGGGCATCGACCAGCGCATTCCCGACGCCAGGGTTATCGAACGCGAACCCGGCCCGAACGATTATCCGGAATCCGCAACAGAAACCTTGCTGCCAGCGTGCCGCTACCTGATCGCCACCGCATCCACAATGCTGGATGGCGCACTGCCCCGGCTGCTGGCGCTGGCGCCGCAGGCCTATACGATCCTGCTCGGCCCCGGTACGCCACTGGCGCCGACCCTGTTTCACCATGGTATCGATGCTTTATCCGGCCTTGTTGTCGATGATGTCGATGCGCTTTCTCAGGCCGTGATCGAAGGCGGCGCCGTGCGCGCCCTGAAACGGCATGCGCATAATCTTTCGCTATTCAAACCCGGCGCCTAAACCCCGGGCAATAAAGCCGCCGCCTGTTCGAGGTCTTCCGGCCGATTGGTGTTGAAGAAGGGGTCAACCGCCCCGACGGGAAAGTCGGCCACGGCCAGACGATACCTATCGGTCCAGCGATCCACCTTGCGGATATCCTCATTTAACATTGCCTCGCGCAGGGCCTCGCGCAACCGGACCGGCCACAACCCTGCCACCGGATGCGTCCGTCCCGACGAGGACGCACAGGCCATCTCCGCCGCGTCCCGCACCGTGGCGGCGAGCATGCTGCTGACCAGGTTTCCGGGCATGAACGGCGCATCCGTCGGGAAGGTCGCCAGCCAGTCGCATTCGGGATGATTTGCGGCCACCCAATCCATACCCGTCAGAACACCTGCCAGCGGACCGGCATTGCCATCGACGACGTCCGGCAGGACCGGCAGGCCATATTCGGCAAACCGGGCCGGGTCGCCATTCGCGTTCAGGGCCAGCGGGCCGACCTGCGGCGCGACGCCGCGAATAATCCGCGCCAGGATCGTCTCGCCACCCAGTTGCCGCAGGCATTTGTCGCCGCCGCCCATGCGCCGAGACAGCCCACCCGCCAGAAGAACACCGGCGACGCTCATGTTTTCGGTCCATTGCGCCAGACCTGCAGCCTGTTGCGGCCATTGTTTTTGGCGGCATACAACGCTTCGTCCGCATATTCGATGGTCTGCTTCAGGGTGCTGGCATCGTCGGCAAGGCACAGGCCGAAGGAAGCGGTCAACGGCAGCACGGTGCCATCCAGCAGCAGGATCGGCTGGTCCGCCAGCGACAGGCGCAGCCGCTCGACGATTTCACTGGCGCGTTCGTCACCGGCGCTGGGCAGGCAGATCAGAAATTCCTCGCCGCCGTAGCGGAAAATTTCATCATAAGGCCGCAGCTTCGACAGGAAGCGCCCCGCCACCATGCGCAGCACATGGTCGCCGGCGGGGTGGCCATGGGTATCGTTGACCGACTTGAAATGATCGATATCCGCCAGAACGATGCAGCACGGCGTCCCCGTGCGCAGCGCCCGTTCCCGTTCCCGTTCCAGGACCTGCATCATGACCTGCCGGTTCTGCAATCCCGTCAGCGGATCCAGTTCCGAAACCGCCATGCGGAACGCTTCGCGGATGCGCCGGGCCTGCGCGTTGAAGCGCTGAACCTTCTCTGTAAACGCATCGTACTCGGCCGTCGGGATCGCCATGCCTTCGGCCGCCTTCTGCGCCAGAAAGCGGCCGAATTCGTGCATCGCCTCGTAGGATTTGGCAAGCGCGCGAAACGCCGACTGGTCCTGCAATCCGCGGTCCCGGTTCAGGTCCATCCAGCTTCCGAAACGGCTCAGGAACTGCGAATACTCCGATACGACAAGCTGATCCGGCGGCTCGTTGCAGATAATCGAACGGTGCCATTTCTGCAGCCATTCGGCGGTTTCATCAATGGCCGAATCGATACTGCTCAGGACGTCGCCCGTGTCGCCGGGCTTGATCTCGGCTCGTTGTTCGCGCCCCGCCATTGCCACCCCGCCCCTCAGGCCGCCGTCTCATCGACGCTTGCCTTGCGCCGGCTCTTCCGCGATTCTTCCGGCACCGATGCCGGGTCGGCGTCATAGACAATGCGTTCGTCACCGGACAGCGCGATGAAACGATGGCCGCGCGCGCGCCCGATCAGGGTCAGCCCCGCCTGCCGCGCCAGTTCCACGCCCCAGACCGTAAAGCCGGAGCGTGAGACAAGAATGGGAATACCCATCTGCACCGTCTTGATGACCATCTCCGAGGTCAGCCGGCCGGTCGTATAGAAAATCTTGTTGCCGGGCGCAATATCGTGCATCGCCATATAGCCCGCAATCTTGTCGATGGCATTGTGCCGGCCGACATCCTCCATATACAGCAGCGGCCGGTCTTCTTCCGCCAGGACGCAGCCATGAATGGCCCCGGCTTCGAGGTACAGGCTCGGCGTGGTATTCACCGTCCGGGTCAAGGCATAGAGCCATGAGGTTTTCAGCACCGCATCGCCCGGCAGGCGAACCTCCTCGAATTTTTCCATCAGATCGCCGAAGGCGGTGCCCTGGGCGCAACCGGACGTCAGCGTCTTCTTGCGCAGCTTGTCCTCGAAATCGGTTTCCCGGTCGGTCCGGACGACGACGACATCGATTTCGTCATCATAATCGACGCCGAGAATTTTATCCGCCGGGCGCAGCATATTCTGATTGATCAGATAACCGACCGCCAGGTATTCGGGATAGTCGCCAATGGTCATCATGGTGACGATTTCGCGCGAATTCAGGAACAGCGTCAGCGGTCGTTCGACGACGACGGAGGTTTCCATGGCCTCGCCATTCTGGTCGACACCGGAAATCCGCTGCGTCAGCCGCGCATCCGTCGGGTCCGGCTTGAGGAGGAAATCTTTCATGCGCTGAATATGGCCCGGTCCCGGTTCCGCGACAAGCGCGGCACGCTAATCCCGGTCGAGCGACCGATCCATGGCGGTCGGCCGGCCCAGGCTGCGGCGGTCGACCGCGACGGCCTTGATCAGGGCAAAGACCGGCACGCCCGGGCCCAGCGCCAGCTCATTCACCGACACTTTCGTGATCCGCGCCCAGAGCGGGCTGCCGACATCAAGCAGCACATGCGCCTGTGGCCCGCCGCTGTCTTCGATCTGCACAACATGGCCCGGCAGGATATTCAGGATACTCGTGCGCTGCGGCCGGTCCAGGCTCAGCGACACATCCCGCGACCGGATGCGGACATTGATCGGTGTCCCGATTGCCGCGTCGATCAGCGGACTGATCAGTTCGCCGCCGGGAAACGCCATGCGCGTGATTCCCCGCGCCGGGTCATGGGTCGTGACCGTCGACCGCAGCACCGCCCCCGCATCCAGCCGTCCCGTATACGGGTGCAGGTCCAGCCGGGACGTCACGTCCTCGATAGGCCCCTTGGCGACGATCCGACCGCGCGCAATCAGCACCAGGGTCGAGGCAAGCCGCAACACCTCGTCTATGGCGTGGCTGACATAGAGGATCGGAATGCCGATTTCATGCCCGAGCCGTTCGATAAACGGCAGGATTTCATCCTTGCGTTCGACATCCAGGGACGAAAGCGGCTCGTCCATCAGCAGCAGGTTGGGGCTGGTCATGACAGCCCGGGCAATCGCCACCCGCTGGCGTTCGCCGCCGGAAAGCGTCGCCGGACGCCGCGTCAGCAGCGCACCAAGATCCAGGATATCGACGATCTGGTCGAGACCGTATCGCGGCGCCCGCCGCCCTGCCCGTTTCATCCCATAGGCAATATTGCCTTCGACCGTAAGGTGGGGGAAAAGCTGCGTATCCTGAAAAACGAACCCGATGCTGCGGCGATGCGGCGGCACGAAGATTCCCCGGGCGTCGTCCTGCCATACGGCGTCGCCGACCGAGACGCGATTGCCCGGTATTCGGTCCAGCCCCGCGATGATCCGCAGCAACGTGCTCTTGCCGCTGCCGGAGGGGCCGAACAGTGCCGTGACTCCCATGAGCGGCAGGTCGATATCCGCATCCAGGCTGAAATCGGGATAGGTGACCCGGCATTGCGCGATCAGGTTTGTCATTGGCCGGTCACCCGGATCGGGAAGTGGCGATTCAACGCGTATACGGCAAACAGGACGATGAAGGAAAATACCAGCAATCCGGCGGAAAGGGCATGCGCCGCCGCATAATCAAGCGTTTCGACATGCTCATAGACCGCAATCGCGATCACGCGGGTCTGCCCGGGAATATTGCCGCCGACCATCAGCACCACGCCGAATTCGCCCAGTGTATGGGCAAAGCACAATACAATGGCGGTCAGGTAGCCGCGCAGCGCCATCGGCATCGCCACGGAAAAGAACGCATCCAGCTTGCCGGCGCCCAGCGTATAGGCGGCTTCCATCGGCCCCCGTCCGGTTGCCTCGAAAGCGCCCTGCAGGGGCTGCACCGCAAAGGGCAGCGAGTACAGGACCGAGGCGAGGACAAGGCCGCTGAATGAAAAGGTCAGCGTGGTCCCGGTGAGACTGATCCAGAAGGCGCCGACAGGACTGTCCTGCCCCAGCATCACGAGCAGGTAGAAACCCAGCACGGTCGGCGGCAGGACAAGCGGCAGGGCCACGACGGATTCCACAATCGCCGCCAGGCGGGACTTCGTATGCGCCAGCCACCAGGCGACGGGGGTCGCCAGGACGAGCAGCAGAACAACCGTGGTCGCGGCCAGTTGCAAAGACAGCCAGACGGGGTCGAGATCGATCAAGAACCCGCTCCATATCCGAAAGTTTCGAGCATCGATTTCACCCCGTCCGAGCGCAGGAATGCCAGAAAATCGGCCGCGGCGCTGTTCGCCGCACCATGGAGCAACAGGACCGCATCCTGACGGATCGGATCATGCAGGGAATCCGGCACGACCCAGCGCGCGCCCTCGAATTTGCCCGACACTTGCGACAGCGCGACCAGACCCAGCGGCGCACTGCCCGAGGCAACGAACTGGTACGCCTGCCCGACATTCTGGCCCTGAACCAGCTTGCCCGACACCTGCTCCAGAACACCCAGCGCCGAGAGCACCTGGACCGCCGCCGCGCCATAGGGCGCGAGCTTCGGGTTGGCGATGGCGAGGTGGCGGAACGCACCGCGCCGCAGCGTGGCCTCGCCGCCGCCCTCCAGAAATCCAGGATCGCGGCTCCACAGCACCAGCCGGCCGATGGCATAGGTGAATTGCGACCCAAGGGCCGCATCGCCGGAACCGACCAGCAGACCGGGCCGCTCTTGATCGGCGGCCAGAAAGGCGTCGTAGGGGGCGCCCTTGCGGATCTGGGCGTAGAGTGCGCCGGTCGATCCCGCGCTGAGGCGGATTTCATGGCCGCTGGCCGCATGGAACCGTTCCGCGATAATCCGGGCCGGTTCAGCGAAATTTCCCGCAACGGCAACCGTCGCCTGCCCGGCCACAGCACAGGCAGCGAAACTGCCGATTACCGCCAGCATCCATGCCGCGCCGGCGCACCATCCGAAAATCCTGCTCATTCGCCCGAAATTTCCATTTTCAATGCCCGCGATCGCATGGCGCTATATAATTGAACTTTAACGCCTTGAACACCGTGCGGGGTGGAACTACCTTTTTTAACAGGCGGCAATCGCGTATTGCCTGTAATACCCTGCCGCCCTATTTTCGACTGGAATACGAACCCGGACACCAAACCCGGAGCAGCCAAGGACAGCAGACCATGATTGACCCCTTCGGTCGTCATATTTCCTATCTACGCGTATCGGTGACGGACCGGTGCGACTTCCGGTGCGTCTACTGCATGTCGGAGGACATGACCTTCCTGCCGAAGGCCGATATCCTGTCGCTGGAGGAACTGGAACGGCTGTGCAGCGCCTTCGTACAGCTTGGCGTCCGGAAACTGCGCATGACCGGCGGCGAGCCGCTGGTCCGCCGCAATATCATGTGGCTGTTCCGCAAACTGGGCCGGCATCTGGAATCCGGCGTGCTGGACGAGTTGACGCTGACCACGAATGGCAGCCAGCTCGCGAAATACGCCCGGGAACTGGCGGAAATCGGCGTCCGCCGCGTCAATGTCTCGCTGGATACGCTCGATCCGGAAAAATTCCAGAAGATTACCCGCTGGGGCCGGTTCGACCAGGTCATGGAAGGCATTGCCGCCGCCCGCGATGCGGGGCTTGGCGTCAAGATCAACGCGGTTGCGCTGAAAGGCGTCAACGATAACGAACTGCATGACATGGTGCGCTGGTGTGGCGCCGGCGGCTACGACCTGACCTTCATTGAGGTCATGCCGATGGGCGATATCGGCGGTGAGGCGCGGTTCGACCAGTACCTGCCGCTATCGACGCTTCGGGCCGAATTGCAGAAGCAGTGGACGCTGACCGACTCGAAATTCGATTCCGGCGGCCCGGCGCGCTATGTCGAGGTTGCCGAGACCGGCCGCAAAATCGGCTTTATCACGCCGATGACCCATAATTTCTGCGAATCCTGCAACCGCGTCAGGCTGACCTGCACCGGGACCCTGTATATGTGCCTGGGGCAGGAAGACGCCGCCGACCTGCGCGCACCGCTGCGGGCAAGCGATGACGACGACCTGCTGATTGCCGCCATCGGCGAAGCCATCGGCCGCAAGCCGAAAGGTCATGACTTCATCATCGATCGCCGCAACAAGGGCCCGGCGGTCGGCCGCCACATGAGCGTCACCGGCGGCTAGAAAACCTCACGCCTGTTCGGGCATGCAGATCGCGCTGGCTATCGGTTCCGACCCAGTCTTCAAATCCACCCGGACGGTGATGTCCTCGCCGATAACCTCCCAGAGCTTCGACGCCTTGTTCGGACAGGCGTATTTCGCGATCAGCGACTGCACCAGCAGGCTCTGCGCATTGATGGCATCGACAAAATCCTGATTGTTAATCTGCACTTCCATCCGGATCAGTTCCGCGTCGGAGACATATATCCGCTTGATTTCGCCCATCTCCCCGAACGGGCGGAACAGGTAGCGTTCCTGCAGCCATCGGGCGCCCTCCTCGGCCCGTCGCGGATCGTCGCCGCAGGCCCCTGCTAACAGGGCCATCGCAATCAAAACAATGAAACGGGCTATCGGCGTCATAAGCTGACCATTCTCCAACATGCCCCGCGCTAGTGTCCGGCTCAAAAATTAATATACTGTTTAGTGAGACAATTCGCGACCTGCCGCTGCTGTACCTGGCATGATTGCGACCATAGAGAACAGAGGAAATCCCATGGAAATCGGCGCAATCATCTTTGCCACGGAATACACGATTCCAATCGACGAACTGGCCCGCGAACTGGAACAGCGCGGCTTCGGCTCGCTGGTTCTGCCGGAACACACCCATATCCCGACAAGCCGCATATCGCCCTGGCCGGGTGGCGCCGAACTGCCACGGGAGTATTCCAATACCTACGACCCGTTCGTCGCCCTGTCCTTCGCCGCTGCCGCAACCAAGACGCTGAAACTGGCGACCGGCATCTGCCTGGTGGCGCAGCGCGACCCGATTGTCACGGCAAAGTCTGTCGCCAGCCTGGATGTGCTGTCCGGCGGCCGCGTCATCTTCGGAATCGGCGGCGGGTGGAACGTGGAGGAAATGAACCATCACGGCGTCGAATACAAGACCCGTTTCAAGCAGTTGCGCGAGCATGTCCTGGCGATGAAGTCCCTGTGGACGGAAGAGGAAGCGTCATATTCGGGCGATTTCGTCAATTTCGGGCCGACCTGGTGCTGGCCGAAACCGGCGCAGAAACCGCATCCGCCGGTCATCATCGGCGGCGAAACGGACTACACGATCAATCGGGTCATCGAATTCGGCGACGGCTGGCTGCCGCGCGCAAGCCCGAATTTCGACCCGACCGAGGGTATGAAACGATTGCGCCTGGCTGCCGACAAGGCCGGCCGGGACATGTCCTCCCTGTCGGTTACCGTTTTCCGGGCGCCGCCCGACGCACAGGTTCTGGAATCCTATGCGCAGGCGGGGATCGCGCGGTCGCTGCTGATGCTGCCGACGGCGGACAGGGATACGGTGCTCAGGCTGCTCGACGAGTATACGCCGCTCGCCGGCTGATCCCGCCCACGCCGCAGCAGGT
>JAQCHR010000494.1 GCA_027619655.1 Pseudomonadota bacterium | reverse complement strand
CCCCCAAAAAGCCGCACCTGCCGCGCCGACGTCAGCGCCGAAATGCGGCGGATTTCCGTGAAGCCGCCGGCCCGGCCGATATCCGGCTGGGCGATATCCATCGCCTCGTGATCCAGCAGGTCGTTGAAATCGAAGCGGGTGAATTCCCGCTCGCCGGTCGCGATGGGAATCGAGGTCGCCTGTCGCACCAGCCGCAGCCCGGCGTGGTCATCCGGCGAGATCGGTTCCTCGAACCAGGAAATGTCGTATTCTTCGACCAGCTTCGCCAGCCGGATTGCGGTGGATACATCCAGCGCGCCATGCGCATCGATGAACAGTTCCACATCCGGCCCGATGCCGCGCCGCGCCGCCGCGATCCGGCGCACGGCGTTTGCGTACGAGAACCCGTCATGGCCGACGACGCGCATCTTTACCGCGGTGAATCCCTTGGCGGCGTAGCCGGCCATTTCCGCTTCCGCCGCGTCACCGGGTGCCCAGCCGCCCGACGCGTAGCCGCGCACCTGGTCGCGCACCGCGCCCAGCGCCTTGTAGATCGGTACGCCCAGCGCCTGCGCCTTCACGTCCCAGACCGCCAAATCGATGCCGGAGATCGCCTCCATCACCGCCCCGCGCCGCCGCGTCGGCTCCGGCTGCGCAAAGCCCTGGCGCAGCGCCGGTGTTGCGCGCGAACCGTTATACATGACCTCGTAGATACGTTCGGAAAACATCGGGTCCATGCCGATCAGCGCCGGGGCGAGTTCATATTCGACGATGGCGCGGACGACTTCCGGATTGCCCAGCGCCGCGCCCATGCCGGTAAGCCCCTCATCCGTATCGACCATGATCAGGGTCGAATCGTTCTTCACCCGGGTACCGAGATCGCTGCGCTGGCGCTTCTCGGGCGGCACTTCATGGGACAGCGGAATGCATCTGACGGCGGTAATCTTCATGGGACGGGGCCTCCGGCTGGTTTAGAACGGGAAGACTGCATTGATTGAACCGGCCCGCGCAACCGAATACGCTCCGTTGCATAGCCGGCCCGGGCCATCGCCCATGCCGCGCAGACGGGGGAACCGAAGCGATGCTGACACTTTACCACTACTGGAGTTCCGTCTGCTCCCAGAAGGTCCGCCTCTGCCTCGCCGAAAAGGGGATTGCGTGGGAAAGCCGGCATATCGACCTGTTCAACGATTTCGATCACTGGGATCCCGAATATGTGAAGCTGAACCGCAAGGCCGTGGTGCCGACAATCGACCATGACGGCCGGCTGCTGATCGAATCCAATGTGATCATCGAATATCTGGACGATGCCTTCCCCGATATCCCGATGAAACCGGCCGATCCCTATGCGCGCGGCCGCATGCGGCTGTGGATATATGATTCCGAAGAAATCGCCCACAAGCACATCAATACCGCCTCCTACAACCCGCGCCATGCGGTGCGGCTGGCCACCCGGTATACGAAAGAGGAACTGGCCGACGTCATGTCCGGCCATCCCAACCCCGAAATCCGCGAACGGGTCGTGCGCCGCGCCCGCGAGGGCGTGCCGCAGGAGGAAGAGGACGCGGCCTACCGCGCGCTCGACGCCCTGCTGGACGAGATGGAGGAATCGCTGGCGGATAGGCCATGGCTGGTCGGCGATATGTACACCCACGCTGACATCGCCATGGCGTCCTATGTCAACCGCATCGACGCCCTGCCCCGGCCGGAAATGCTGTCCCCGGCGGTCCGTCCCCGCGTCGCCGGATGGTGGCGGCAGCTGCAGGCACGGCCCGGCTTCGTCGAAGCCTTTTCCTTCCCCAACCCGGTCGCCGGCGACCCCATGACGCGGTAGCGCGACGCATCACCGTCACTTCGACGCCAGCGCCGATGCCGACTGCGCGAGGCGGACCAGGTTGATGAATTCCGCCCGCAGCCCGTATTCGTCCGCACCCTTGTTCTTCCGGGCCAGGGCGATCACGTCGTCATAGCCGAAGCTGCCCGTATAGGCGCCTCCGGTCAGGATCTGCCCGAAGCCGGCAACGGCGGTGGCCCATTCGGTCTCGCGCCGGCGCGTGCCGTCCGTTTCACCGGATTCCAGTGCTGGGGTAATCGCCACGGAGACCAGCCGGGACGTATCTTCCTTCGGCAGCTTGTAGCGTATTTTCAGGATGCCGTATTCGCCGCTCAGGTCGCCCGCCGCCGGCTCGGTCTTGCGATACCGGCTGTCCGGGATCATGCCGCTGTCGCTGCCGACCGGCGTGATTTCATAGATCGCGGTGACCGTATGTCCGGCGCCGATATCGCCCGCATCCACCTTGTCGTTGCGGAAATCCTCGCGCTTCAGCGCCCGGGTTTCATAGCCGATCAACCGGTATTCGGACACCGTCGCCGGGTTGAACTCGACCTGGATCTTCACATCCTTCGCAATCGGGAACAGCGTCGATGACGCCTCGTCCACCAGGACCTTGCGCGCCTCGTTCAGCGTATCGATATACGCCGCCACGCCATTGCCGCTTTGCGCCAGCGCCTGCATCGCCCGGTCGTTCAGATTGCCCTGTCCGAAGCCCAGCACGGTCAGGTAGATTCCGGATTCGCGTTTCTGCTCGATCAGGTCGCGGAGCGCCTTCGCGCTGCTGACGCCGACATTGAAATCGCCATCGGTCGCCAGGATCACGCGGTTGACCGCGTTTTCGTCGAACTGCTCCTGCGCCAGCGCATAGGCCTGAAGGATACCGGCGCCGCCCGCGGTCGACCCGCCCGCCGACAACCGGTCAAGCGCGGCGCGGATCAGGTGTTTCTGCGCAACCCGCGTCGGCGGCAGCACCATGCCCGCCGCGCCCGCATAGACAACGATACCGACCGTGTCGTCATCGTCCAGCGATTCCAGCAGCAGTTTCATGGATTTCACAACCAGCGGCAGCTTGCCCGGGGCGTTCATCGCACCGGAAACCTCCAGCAGG
>JAQCHR010000493.1 GCA_027619655.1 Pseudomonadota bacterium | reverse complement strand
CGCGAGCGGCTTCCGGGAAATCCTTCCGGACGTAAAATGTTTCCCCCAACCAGTACAACGCATTTCCCGTCAGTTCGTCTGTCGGGTGTTTTTCCGCAAACTGGCGCAGCGCCGCTTCCGCGTTGGCGTAATTGCGCTGCTGCAGCAGCTTGAACGCATATTGGTACTGTTCCTGGGCGGTCCCTTCCGGCAGTGCGCCGCCGCGCGGCAACGCACTGGTTTGGGTCGCTACACCGCCGGGGCCCGGCGCGGCGCTTGGCGCGGGCGCCGGTTGGGCATATCGCGTTGCGGGTACGGCCGCCGAAGCGCCCTGCTGCGGCGCCTGCCCTTCGCGGACCGACCCGACCGCATCGGGGTTGACGGTTCCCAGCAGCTTTGTGCCCGGCGGCAGCGGATTACCCGTGACCGTTTCGGACGAAATAATTGTTGTCCCGGTGTCCTGAGCGCCGACCGGCGATTGCAACGCATTGGCCGCGCCGCGCGGCGGCTCGGTAGCCGGATAGGCCTCGGAGCGGTTACCCGCCGCCGTGCCGCGCTCCAGCGCCTGGAGCCGCAAATCGACATCGCCAACCAGCTTGTTGAGCCGGTCATCGACGGTACGGATATCGTAGCGCAGCTTTTCGATCTGTCCGGTCAGATCGCGCATCTGCCCCTGCATTTCAAGAATCTGGCGTTGCAGCAACGCCGTCGATTCAGGGGCCTGCGCGCCGCCGCCCGGCGATTTCGGCACCGTCGTCGACCGATAGAGATAGGCCTGCACATCCTCCAGGTCGCGACGCAGGCGGTTCACCTGGTCGAACAGGCTTTCCTGCGCCGCCGCACCGCCCGGGATCGCCGTACCAGCGATGACGGCAGCCAATAAAAATACGGTCCCGCTTCGGAATGCGGACGATAAAAGAACCGCAAACCTTGCCCGGCTTGCGGTTCTCGCAGTTTCTGCGTCTGATTTCATAATGTCTGTCATGGCGCACCTTTGTTAACGCGCCAATCCGGCTAAATTATGGCGGCGGCATCAACTATGGCCTCCAGGGTCAAAAAAACCCAGGCGGCCACGGTATTCCTGCGATCAGCTACCTGCACCCTTTCTGACCATGACGCCACGACGGTTCTGCGACCAGGCAGACTCGGTGGACCCGGCAACGGCAGGGCGCTCCTTGCCGTAGCTGATCGTCTCAATCCGCGCCGTGGATACACCAAGAGAGATCAACTGTTCACGCATCGCATTCGCACGGCGCTCTCCCAGCGCCAGGTTATACTCGCGCGTGCCGCGTTCGTCGCAATGACCTTCGACGATAACGGTCACATTCTGGTTCGACTGCATCCACGCAGCCTGCTTCTTTAGGGTAGCCGCCGCATCGGACGAGATATCCGACTTGTCGAACCCGAAGAAAATCCGATCACCCACATTGACGACCAGGTCTTCCTGCGAACCCGGAACAATCCCCGGCGCCGGTGCCGACGCAACGCCACTGCCCGAGGGCGAGCCTGACGACGTCGTGTTGGCGGCTTGGCCCTGCCCGGTTGCCGAACCCGTATCCTCCGGCGCTGAACTGCAGGCGGCTGCCAGCAATGCAATGGCGAATAAACTCATTAATTTAGCGCGCATTTACTTACCCCTTGGACGGAATTTTACGATTTCAGACGAGACATTATTGAAGGCTGATATTTAAGCCTTGTTTAAGTTCATTTCATTTTAAGCATGCTGAATACTGAATTACAACCTCCCACCGTAATCTATCAATCGCCAAATGCAGCGAATTTAGCTGATTTTTTACGGATAATACATGAAAAGCGGAAGATATCACGGAATCAATGGTGACCAGGCCGGATCGGAGGCATCGCCCGTCGTCACGATTTCCCGCAGATTGTAACCGGTCAGGTCGATCGAATACAGTTTCACCGTTCCACCCAACCCTGTGCTGTCGCTCGGGGTTTCCCTGAAGAACATCAAAACGCGGCCATTCGGCGCCCAGGTCGGCGACTCATCAAGGAAACTTTCAGTCAACAGGCGCTCGCCGCTGCCGTCCGGGCGCATCACACCAATGTGAAATTTTCCGCCGGTCTGCTTGGTGAAGGCGATCAGGTCGCCGCGCGGCGACCAGACCGGCGTGGAGTAGCGGCCCTGGGCAAAGCTGATGCGCTGGACATTGCCGCCGTCCTGATTCATGACATAAAGCTGCGGAGAACCGCCGCGGTCCGAATTGAACGTTATGAACTTTCCGTCCGGCGACGCGCTGGGCGAGGTATCGATGGCCGGGTTGTTGGTCAATCGGGTTACCTTGCGGGTCTGTAGGTCCATTCGGAAGACCTCCGAATTGCCGTCCTTGGCGAAGGACATCAGCACCGACTTGCCATCTGTCGTGAAACGCGGCGCAAAGGTCATGCCGTCAAAATTTCCCAGCACCTCCTGGCGGCCACTCTCGATATCGAACAGGTAGATGCGCGGCGAATTGTTGTAATAGGACAGATAGGTTATTTCCTGGGTGGTCGGCGAGAACCGGGGTGTCAAAACCAGTGCCGAGCCATCCGTCAGAAAGCTGAAATTCGCGCCGTCCTGATCCATGATCGCCAGACGCTTGATCCGCCTGGCGCGCGGGCCGCTTTCCGCCACGAATACGATCCGGGTATCGAAATAGCCGTCCTCGCCGGTGATACGCTTGTATATCGCGTCCGAAATGATATGCGCGACACGTCGCCAGTTCTGGGGGTCGGTTCGCCAGGCGTCCCGAGTCATCTGGGCTTCCGCAAACACGTCCCAGAGCCGGAATTCGACCCGCAGCTGGCCATCGGGCTGTACCTTCACACTGCCCTGCAGCAGCGCCTGCGCATTGATCACTCGCCAGTCCGAAAACCGGGGCCGCACCTGCAGCGAACCGGCCTGCTGGATAAAGGCCCGAGGATCCAGGGGCCGGAACAGTCCGGACCGTTCCAGA
>JAQCHR010000492.1 GCA_027619655.1 Pseudomonadota bacterium | reverse complement strand
ATCGCCGGAAACGACGGACGATATGTCGCGGCCCATCGACGCCTCGGGCGCCGTGATACCGCTGAATTCGGTTACCGCAATCGGCAGCGGTTCGACATCCCCCCGCCGTATGTCCACCCGGATCTCGGCAAGGGCGGGAATGGCGGCCGCGCCTGCGAACAGCGCTGTAATCGCCGATAGAACAAAAAACCTGACAAAATTGCGGATCATCAAAACATGCCTCGCGGATCGAAGTTCAGGAACATGACACGCCACTCATCATATTTTTCCGGGGGCAGCCGCAAGGGCTGACAACGCGGATTCAGGACTGCGCGGAGGGCGCTTTCCGCCATGGAGCGGTAGAAAGGGTCGCTTGCCGCCCGGGCCGTATCCACGATGGTCGCCGAAAGGACACGGCCATCGGGATTCATCAGCGTACGGACGCCCACGGTCATGTTCTGGGCGTCGCGGGCGCCAGCCGGCAGGTTCCAGCACGCTTCGATCTGACGGCGGATGGCGTCCAGGTCGCTGGCGGATATCGCCTGCGTCAGCGGCTGCGGTGCCGGATTGCTGTTGCGGCTCAGGGCCTCGGCAACCTGCTCCTGCAGGGTTTTTTCCGGTTTCTTCTCCGGTTTCGGCGCCTGTTTCTCGAGTTTGCTGACAGTCTTCAGCACCGACGCAAAGTCGTTGTTCGGCTTCGCCTCCGGTTCGGGCTTCGGCGTTGGCGCCGGTTTTTCCGCGACCTGCGGTTTCGGTTTCGGCGTCGGCTTGGCTTTGGGCCGCGGCGACTCGACCGCCTTCGGCGGTTCGGGTTTCGGTTCCGGTTTGACCTTCGGTATCGGAATTTCCGCGACTTCGGGCTTGGGTTCCGGCACCGGCTCCAGTTCCGGCTTGGGTTCCGGCGTGACGACAGGTTCCGGCGGTGTTACAGGCTGCGGCGGTTCCGGTGCAGGCGGCGGCGGCGCAGGTGGCGCTTTTTCGGGCTCCGGCGCGGGGGCCGGTTTTACGGGCTCGACCTTCGTCGACTCTGTTTCCAGTGCGACCTCGATCACCTGCATCGGCACGATTTCGGGATACGAGACCGGAATGCCCAGCCAGGCAAACAGAAACAATGCCACATGCATTGCGATCGATATGAGCGCCGAAATTCGCATCGCAGACCGTTATTTGCCCTTCTTCGCGGGTTCGGAACCCTTCGACAGCAGCGATACCTTGCGGAATCCCGCCGCACTGACTTCGCCCATCACCTGCATGACCTGGCCATAGGCAATCGACGCATCGCCCCGCACGAAGATGCGGATATCCGCGTTGGCGCCGGTAACCGCCTGCAGCCGGGCCACCAGATTCGACAGTTCGATGCGGCTTGCCTGCAGGTAGATATCGCCCGCAGCGTCGATGGAGATGACCAGCGGTTCGTCCGTATCGGTAATGGTGGCCGCTTTCGTTTTCGGCAATTCCAGCGGCACGCCGACCGTCAGCAGCGGCGCGGTCACCATGAAGACGATCAGCAGCACCAGCATGACGTCGACAAAGGGCGTCACGTTGATTTCCGACATGCGCGTATAGCGGAATTTCCGGTTTCCGCGCCGCAGTCCGGCGCCCGGCATGTTCCCGGCCATCGCTCACTCCGCCTCCTCTAGTTGACGGGACATGATCGCCGTGAATTCCGCCGCGAAGGCTTCCAGGCGGCTCGCATACCGGCCCAGATCGGTTGAAATCTTGTTATAGGCGATGACCGCCGGAATGGCCGCGACCAGGCCCAGCGCCGTGGCGAACAGGGCCTCCGCAATGCCGGGCGCCACCACTGCAAGGCTGGTCTGCTTGGTCATCGCGATGGACTGGAAGCTGTTCATGATGCCGTAAACCGTTCCGAACAGCCCGACAAAGGGCGCCGTCGATCCGACCGACGCCAGGAAGGTCATGTAGCGTTCCAGGCGCACCATCTCGCGGTCGAGCGTCACCTGCATGACCCGCTCGATCCGCTGCTGCAGGCTGGCATGGGACGATTCGCTGCGCTGCAGCCCCCGCGACGACGACCGCCGCCATTCCCGCATTGCCGCGGTGAAGATCGCGGTCATCGGGTTTTCCGCCTGCCGTCCGATTTTTTCATACAGCGCATCCAGCGACCCGCCGGACCAGAATTCGTCCTCGAAGACGGTTGCGGAACGCTGCAGCCGGCGCAGGTTCCAGACCTTTTCGAAGATGATCGCCCAACTCCACACCGATGCCATCAGCAGGATAATCATGACGATTTTAACGATCCAGGTCGCCTGTACGAACAGACCCCAGACCGAAAAATTGGCGGCATCGACCGATCCTGCGAGTTCGGCAGCCTGAATGACTGTTTGATCCATATCCGTACGGTTCCCGTTAAGCGTCGTTCTGAATTGCGTGTAGTGCCGCCCGCAGCGGCGGCGGCATCCGGGCGGGCCGGCCGGCGCGATCGACGCAGGCCAGCCGCACCTGCAGGTGCACCAGTGTGTCAACGCCGCGCCGGACCGTCTGTTCCGCCGACAGCGATGCGCCGCGGATTTCCGTCATGCTCGAATGCACCGTCAGGGCGTCATCCAGCCGGGCCGGACTGCGGTAATCCGCCGTTACGCGGCGTACCGCAAACCCGACGCCGTGCACGTCCCACAGGGTCGGGTGGTCGATACCCGCCGCGCGCAGCATTTCGGTCCGCCCGCGCTCGGCGAATTTCAGGTAATTGGCGTAATACACGATCCCTTCGGAATCCGTATCCTCGTAATACACCCGGATATTCGTGACATGGGTGGCGACCGGTTCAGACATTGCCGGGTTCCTCCCCCTGGTCCAGCAGGTCGGGCTGCTGCGGCGTCGAGTCCGGCGCCTCCAGCCCGAGATACGCCCATCCCTTGCCGGTCAGGACCCGGCCCCGCGAGGTACGCTGCACCAGGCCCTGCTGGATGAGGTAGGGCTCGATCACCTCCTCGATCGCGTCACGCTGC
>JAQCHR010000491.1 GCA_027619655.1 Pseudomonadota bacterium | reverse complement strand
CCATCCCTATCCATATCGACGAACCTGCCGCGGATTTCACGATTGGGCAGTCGAACGGTGATATCCTGGCCCAGCCCCGCAGCCCGGGCCATCCAGGCTGCCCGCACCGCCTCGACCCCCGAATCCAGCCAGCGGTCGCGCCAATGAAAAAACGACTCCAGGAAACGTTCCAGAACCGGTTCCACCGATGCTGTCGCCGCTCCCTCTGCCTTCAGGTCCGTCGCGGGATAAAGGGTCTCCGGTGGGTGCCCGGTGATGTTGACGCCGCAACCGACGACCACCCAGTCGGTCATTCGGCCGGAAGCCGCTCCGGCGGATTCCAGCAGGATGCCGGCAACCTTGCGCCCGTTGACAAGGATGTCATTCGGCCATTTGCAATGCAGTTCCGCATGTTCGGGCAGAAACCCGGCAATGGCATCGCCCAGCGCCACGGCGGCGACGAGCGACAACTGCGCCGCTTCAACTGGCGGCCTGCCGGGTCGCAGCAGGACCGAAAGGTAGAGGTTGCCCACCGGTGATACCCATTCGCGTCCCCGGCGGCCCCGGCCCGCGGTCTGTTCCCGCGCCCAGACGACTGTGCCGTCGGCTGCCCCTGCTGCGGCCAGATCCTTTGCCACGTCATTGGTGGAGCCGGTCTGCGCCAATGCGACCAGCGCGCAACCTTCGGGTAACGCCACGGACATCCGGCAGCAGCGACTCAGCCCGGAAACAGCGAAGCGGCCGCCAGCCCTGCGGTATCGACAATCGGCGCGGGCCACAGGAAGAACAGGAACACCGCCAGGCCAGCAACGGTAATGACTATCGCGAGGGAGCGTCCGACCGGCTTGTCGAGCGGTTCAGTACCTTCGTCGAAATACATGATCTTGATGATGCGTAGATAGTAGAACGCACCGACCACGCTGGACACGACGCCGATTACGGCAAGCGTATAGAGTTCAGCTTCGATCGCCGCCAGGAAGATGTACAGTTTGCCGAAAAAACCGGCCATGGGCGGAATGCCCGCCAGCGAGAACATGAACACCATCAGCGCCAGCGCCATTCCCGGGTGGCTCTTTCCCAGCCCGGCAAGGTCGCTGATATTCTCGACCATCCGGCCATTCCGGCGCATGCAAAGGATGCACGCAAAGGTTCCGACCGTCATCGCCATATAAATGGCCATATAGATCAGCACGCCATGCAGCCCTGATTGCGATCCCGAGGCGAGACCGACCAGCGCATACCCGACATGCCCGATGGAACTGTAGGCCATCAGTCGTTTGATATTGCTCTGCGCGATTGCCGCAAACGCCCCCAGCAGCATGGACGCCACGGAGATCAGGATGATGATCTGGCGCCATTCATCGATCAGCGCGCCGAAGGGTTCGATCATCACCCGCAGCAGCAGGGCAATCGCCGCGACCTTGGGGGCGACGGCAAAGAACGCCGTCACCGGCGTGGGCGCGCCTTCGTAAACGTCGGGCGTCCACATATGGAACGGCACCGCGGATACCTTGAACGCTAGCCCGGCGGCCAGGAACACGATACCGACAATCAACCCCGCCGATGCCTGCACGCCGGGTTCGGCCAGCATCGGGGCCAGCACCTCGAACCGCGTCGATCCGGAAAAGCCGTAAATCAGCGAACAGCCGTACAGCAGCAGCCCCGAGGACAGCGCGCCGAGCACGAAGTATTTCAGACCGGCTTCCGCGGAGCGGATGTTGTCCCGCTGGAAGGAAGCGATGATGTATAGCGACAGGCTCTGCAGCTCCAGCCCGATATAGAGCGATATCAGGTCATTCGCGGAGATCATCATCATCATGCCGACCGTGGCGAAGATCACCAGGATCGGAAATTCAAACCGCGCCATGCCCTCGCGGCTGATGAAATTCTCGCTCATGAACAGCACAAGGATGGAGCCGATCAACACGAGGGCTTTCATGAAGACGGCGAATTCGTCGGTCACGAACAGCCCGTCGAAAGCCAGCAACCGCCCGTCCGCACGCCAGATGACCAGCGCCAGCGTCACGAGCAGCGCCGCAACGGTCATGCCGCTCACGATCGGCAGGGCGCGCTTTTCAGATACGAAAACACCCACCATCATCAGCGCCATGCCAAGAACGGCCAGGACGATTTCCGGGAGCGCGGGGAGGATATTCGATGCTTCAATCATCTGTACGTATTCCCCGCCTAACGTGTCGCGGCCAGTGCCTTGCCGCCGTCAACCGCGGCAAGCGCACCATGATAATTGTCGAGAAGATTGGTGACCGATGTCGAAATCGGCTCCAAGAAAGACGTCGGGTAGATGCCCATCCACAGCACCAGAACGATCAGCGGCACGAAAATCGCGATTTCCCGGGGATTGAGATCGAGAATCGATTTGAGGTCGTCCTTCGTCAATTGCCCGAATATGACGCGCCGGTACAGATACAGCATATAGGCGGCGCCCAATACCATGCCGGTGGCGATCAGCAGCGCGACCCAGCTACTGGCCTCGAACGCGCCCAGCATGATCAGGAATTCACCGACGAAACCGCTGGTTCCGGGCAGGCCGACCGAGGCCAGCATGAACAGCATGAACACCGCGGCATAGACCGGCATGCGGTGCACCAGCCCGCCGTAACGGGCGATTTCCCGTGAATGGATCCGATCGTAGACGACGCCGACGCAAAGGAACAGCGCGCTGGAGACGAAGCCGTGGCTGAGCATCTGGATGATCGCGCCTTCGACCGCCTGCTGGTTCACGGCAAAGATGCCGACCGTCACGAAGCCCATATGGGCAACCGATGAATAGGCGATCAGCTTTTTCATATCCTCCTGCGCCAGCGCGACCAGCGAGGTATAGATCACCGCGATGATGCTGAGCGTGAAGATCAGCGGCGTGAAGAATTCCGACGCCAGCGGCAGCATCGGCAATGAAAAGCGCAGGAAGCCGTAGGCGCCCATCTTCAACAACACGCCGGCCAGGATCACCGAACCCGCGGTC
>JAQCHR010000490.1 GCA_027619655.1 Pseudomonadota bacterium | reverse complement strand
AAATTTTATAAATCAAAAATATTTGAGATAATTTCAATTGTAAGGGAAAATATTTCTATTTTCATCTGATCCGAAACAGGGTTCAATCCGGTTCAGGCAACGGGACAGGAAAGAGGGTGACGGGATGATGCTGGCGCATTTCAGGCGGTTCGCGGATTACAACAGATGGGCCAATACCCGGTTATACGATGCCGTCGATACCCTGGCGGACGAGCCCTATTTCGCCCCCCGGCAGGCCTTCTTCGGATCGATCCACGGGGTGCTGAATCACATGATGGTGGGCGATACGATCTGGACGTCGCGGCTGCACGGCACCTCGCCATCGATCGCCCTCAATTCGGAAATGTATGCCGACCGCGCCACGCTGCGCGCCGCCCGCGAAAAGATGGATGCGGATATCATCGCCTATATGGCCGCCAGTACCGAAGCGGCGATGGCCGGTGATGTACAGTTCAAGACCACCAGCGGCGACCCGCAGCGCATGGAACTGGCGGTGCTGCTGGCGCATTTCTTCAACCACCAGACCCATCATCGCGGGCAGGCGCATGACATGCTCAGCCAGACCGATGTCGCTCCGCCGCCGCTGGACATGCTGTACTTTATTCGGGGTCAGTAGAGCCGGTTCAACCAGCGGCGCGAAAACCGGTTGCGCGGCCCGGCGTTCGCGCTTATTGCGCTGCGCATGGCAATATCCAGCACCCAGCATGACGCCAACCTGTCGGACCGCTCGGTCGCGATACGGCTGTCGCTGTACTATATCTTCGTCTTCATCAATGCCGGCCTGTATCTGCCCTACTGGCCGGTCTGGCTCGCGAGCCGGGGGTTGGGTCCGGTCGAAATCGGCCTGCTGTTTTCGGCCGGGCGGTTTGCCCGGGTCCTGTCCAGCCCGCTGATTGCGCAGATCGCCGACCGCCGCGGCGACCGGCGGCGGCCGCTGCTGGTGCTGAGCGGGATCACGGCGGCCGGTTTCCTGATCTACGCCGTATGCACGGAATTCTGGCAGTATTTTCTGGTGTCGATCCTGGTCGGCGTGGCCTGGGGCACGATCATGCCCCTGGGCGACAGCCTGGCCATCGTCAATACGAACAGGCGCCCGATCCAGTATGGCAGGGTGCGGCTCTGGGGATCGATCAGCTTTATCCTCGCATCGCTGGCCGGCGGCAAGGCGCTGGAACTGTATCCGGAATCGGTCATCTTCTGGATCCTGCTGGCCAGTTTTGTCGGTGTATTCGCGGTGTGCCTGCTGCTGCCGGATTCGCGGGTCGATGCCGCGCCGCTGCGCCTGTCGGCGATCTGGCGGCTGTTCATCCATCCGACCTTCGCCCTGCTGATGCTGGCCAGCGCCCTGCTGCAGAGCAGCCACCTGGTCGTCTATATCTTCGGCACGCTGCACTGGCGCAACGCCGGTATCAGCGACACGATGATCGGCTTCCTCTGGGCCGTGGGGGTGATTGCCGAAGTTGCGCTGTTCGCGGTCGGGGCGCGGGTGACGGCGCGGCTGCGGCCGGGCTGGCTGTTCATCGTGGCGGCGGTTGCGGGCATGATCCGCTGGCCGCTGCTGGCCTATGCCACGACCCTGCCGGTCCTGATCGTCACCCAGACATTACATGGCGTGACCTTTGGCGCGGCGCATCTGGCGGCAATGGCGTTCATTGCCGAGGCGATTCCCGGCCGCCTGTCCGCAACCGCTCAAAGCCTACACGGCGCCGTCGCCCTCAGCATCGCATCCGCCGTCATCGCCCCGTTCCTGGGCGGGCTGTTCGACAATTATGGCGGTGGCGCGTTCCATGCCATGACGGTGCTGTCCTTTGGCGGCGGGCTTGCCGCGTTCCTGCTGATGCGGCGCTGGCAGGGCGGAAGGCTGTTCGAGTAGGGTTTCGGTCAGGGGCGCCGGACGGCCGTGACGGGGCCGGCGCCGGCGGCTTCGATGCGCGCAGCGATATCCGCCAGGGGGCCGACAGCGACCATCATGTCGGTGGCATTGGCATGGACGAAGATTGCGCGGTCGACCCAGATGCCCACATGGCCGCGCCAGAAGACAAGGTCCCCGCGCCGCAGCGTGTCTTCATCGCCTGTGTAGTCGACGGCGGTCCCAATGGTGGCCGCCTGCATATCCGTATCGCGCGGAACCGATATGCCGCAACGCGCCAGCGAAAGCTGCACCAGCGCGGAACAATCCAGCCCGATACTGGTCCGCCCGCCCCACAGATAGGGCGTGCCAAGGAACCGCAGCGCGACGGCGGCATGGTCGCGTTCCACGGAATCCACAGGTGACAGATGCGCCGAATAGATCCAGTGGCCGTCCGACAGCCGGCTATAGGCGCCGTCCTGCCCGGTGACCCGCAGGGCGGCGTTCAGGCTCACCATGCCGCGGGGCGGAATTTTCAGGTTTGGTTCAGGAAAAACGAAGCTGCGCAGCACCGCTAGCCGGTGCGTCGGTTCGGCCTGTTCCGGCCCCAGTGCATCGCTTCGAACATAGCCCACATAGCCGTCCGCCGCGTTCTGCAGCCAGGCCCAGCCATCGGATTCGTCGTAGACCGTGACGGTTTCGCCATACAGCAGTTCGGTGTCCAGCGGCGCGTCGTCCGCGGGCCGGCGGCGCAGGGCGGCGCTGCCCGATGTGACGGTTCGAACCGTGCCCGTGGCGTAGCGCGGTGCTGCAACCGTGTCGCGCAAATGCGCGGCGGCCAGGTCGGCGCGGAACGGGTGAATGCGGGGGTCGGGATCGGCCATATCCGGCGGAATAGGCCGGTTTCTCGACACTGTCAACGCATCATGGCTTTCCCCGATTGCGGCATCCGTGATATGGGTCTGTCAATCAAACGCGCGGCAGGGCCCCTCCGGGAGGGTGGGTCCTGGCCCGATATCCAGAAGACATGAAGGAGCGTTAACATGAGCACAGGCGCAGGCCTGCGGAGCGGCGGACAGGTATTGGTCGACCAGTTGCAGATTCACGGGGTCG
>JAQCHR010000489.1 GCA_027619655.1 Pseudomonadota bacterium | reverse complement strand
CGACATCACCAGCGGCCACGGCTGCTGGATCGCCACCGGATCGGTCTGCAGCCGCTTGAGGTGGAAAAATTCGCCGTCCCAGTCGAATTCCGGTCCGCCTTGCAGCATTCTCGCCCAGATCTTCCACCATTCCAGCCCGTGCTCGTAGCGGGTGTCCTGGTCGATGGTGACGCCGTGCAGGTCGAATTCCGCCTGGTTCCAGCCGCAGACGATGTTCAGCGCCGCGCGCCCGTGGGTGATATGGTCGATGGTCGCCATGGCCTTGGCCGCGAAGGCGGGCGTGACCAGCGGCGCGTGCACGGTGGAAAACACGCAGATCCGCCTGGTCAGCGCCCCGATGGCCGCGCCATGGGTCAGCGTCTCGAAGGATTTGCCGTAGATATTGGCCTGGCCCTGGTAGCCGCGCCATTTCGCCACCGGCAGGATGAACTCCATCCCGGCATCATCGGCCAGCCGGCACATGGCGACGATATCGTCCCAGTCGGCGCGCCAGCGCTCCGGCGCCAGGCTCATGGTCAGCCCGCCGTCGCAATTGGCGCTGAACACGCCGAGCTTGAAGCGGTTCGGCCCGAACATCGGATTCGTCGCGGCGCGGGGATCCGTCATCGGCATGCCCGGATTCCCGTCGCATCGCCGACACCGTTTCGAAAGACCATTCCTATTCCCCGCATACTGCCGCCCCGCACCGGCAGTCTAGCCAGTGGCATCGGACGGTGGCAATCTGGGTGAAGCACTCGGGAAAACAGGAACACCGCCATGCCGATCACGGTCTATGAATCCTTCCGCGCCGTCTTCTATACACCGTTCTACCTGCCGCATGCGCTCGGTTCCTATGAAGCAGAAGGCGTCGATGTGACGCTCGGCACCAGCCCGGACCTGGACAAGGTGGCCGCCCATCTGGGCGCCGGCCAGGCGGATGTCTACTGGGGCGGGCCGATGCGGATCCTGATGAACCGGGACCGCGATGCGGATCTCGACCTGGTCGGCTTCTGCGAGGCGGTGACCCGCGACCCGTTCTTCCTGGTCGGCAACCGCCCGAACCCGGATTTCACCCTGGCGGACCTCGCCGGCGTCACCGTCGCCACGGTATCGGAGGTGCCGACGCCCTGGATGTGCCTGCAGGACGACCTGCGCCGCGCCGGCATCGACCCCGCCGGCATTACCCGCGTCACCGGCGCCACCATGGCAGAAAACGCGGCAGCGCTGCGCGCCGGGACGGTGGATGTGGCACAGCTCTTCCAGCCCGCGGTCGAGGAACTGGTCCGCAGCGGCGCCGGGCATATCTGGTATGCGGCGGCGCGCCGGGGCCCCTGCACCTATACGACGCTCTATACCGTGCGCCGGACGCTGGAGGCGAAGGCCGACGAATTGCACCGCATGACCCGCGCCATGTATCGCGCGCAGCAATGGCTGCACCGCCATAGCGGCGCGGAAGTCGCCGCAGCGCTTGCCGGTTTCTTCCCCGATTGCCCGCCGGAAATCC
Source organism: Pseudomonadota bacterium (assembly GCA_027619655.1). GTDB lineage: Bacteria > Pseudomonadota > Alphaproteobacteria > UBA8366 > MarineAlpha4-Bin1. Next base: position 1,495 of record JAQCHR010000489.1, on the reverse strand, counting down.
TCGCCGCCGCCATCGGCCGCTACAAATCGCTGGAGGTCTGGGGGCGCAATCCGGTCCTGCCGCGCGAAGGCTTCGAGCGGCTCAGCGCGGCCCTGCTGTCCGGCGGGCTGATCGCCAGGGCGATCCCCTATGACGCCTGCATCGACATGCGCTTCGCCGAAGCGGTTGTCGCCGAGGACGACTGATCGATTGAAAATATGGTGATCCCGGCAGGACTCGAACCTGCCCCCGTCGGATTATAAATCCGATAAACTACGCCTATTTCTGCCATTTTTTTGGCTTTTGTTGCATTTTTGTTGCATTCAGGCCAGCAGGGCGGATGCGGCGGCGTCGAATTTCTCCCGGTCGCTGTCGGTGTCCGGGAACAGGTGCCCGTAAATGTCCAGCGTAACGGTGATGCTGCTATGCCCCATGCGGTCCTGAACGCGCTTTGCGGAAAAATTCTGGTCAATCAGCCATGACGCGTAGAAGTGCCGGAAGGCGTGCATGCCATACTTTCCTGCCGGTTCCTCGGCGTTCGGATCGCGCACCATGCCGCACCTCACCTGTATCGGGGACAGGAAGCGCTTCACGATATTGGACAGGAATTCGACATTGCCCTGCCCGTTCGGAAACACGAGGTTGCTATCGCCCTTCGGGCAGCGCAGCTTCCACTCCATGAGAGGCTTCGCTACCTCGTCAGGAATGGGAATATCCCGATAACCGGCCCCGGACTTGACGGAACCAATCTTGCCGAAGCGGTCGGCGCGCTGGGATACGGAGATTGTCCGGCCCTTGAAGTCAACGCCATCCCATGCCAGCCCGCGAAGTTCGCTTGCCCTCATGCCCGTGAATACGGCAGTCAGGACAAATGCTTTCCAGTCCGCCGGCGCGGCCTCGATCAGCGTCTTGATTTCCTCTTTCGACGGAATGTCACGGCCTATCCGCAGCTTGTCGTCATGGCGCGACTGCATCTTGATAGACACGTCAGCAGCGACATTCTGCGCCACGTAACCGCGCCGTTTCGCTTCCTTCAATATTCCTTTAAGGCTGGTCAGCACCTTCTTTGCCAAGGCGCGGGAGCGGGTCTTCAGCAGATCGTCGCGGAAGGATTCGACACGGGGCTGCGTCAGCCGGGAAAGCTTCTCTGTACCCATCAATGGCTTGATATGCAGGTTCGCATGCTGCCGGTACTGCTGAACCGTGCTGCCCTCGCGTTCCTCCAGTTCGGCCCGCTCAATCCAAAGGTCAGCGGCCTTCGATACGGTGATGCTGGCGCTATCGGCTGTATGAGTACCCTGACTTACCTCTCCCGATGTCTTGGTCCACCAGGCCGTTGCCTCGGTCTTTGTGGGAAACGTCTTGTTGCAGCGCTTGCCGTTCTGGTCCTTGTAATCGACCTGCCATTTGGTTTTCGTTGTGCCGCCCGATTCCCATGAACGCTTGCGAATAGACATTTCGGCCCCCTCGGTTACCAGTCATTACCAATGACTACATATTTGTTGCATAAAATCCG
>JAQCHR010000488.1 GCA_027619655.1 Pseudomonadota bacterium | reverse complement strand
AAACGGTATGGCAGCGCCATCTGCCGATTGGACCGCCACTCACCCCGTCCTGGCCGAAATCAACAACCGCATCCGCCCCGCCGTCGAAGCCTGCGGCGCGGCTGAGATTGCGGGTCTGCTGACGGGGCTGGGCGGTCGTTTCGTCGCCCCCGGCCCGTCCGGCGCGCCGACGCGCGGGCGGCCCGACGTGCTGCCGACGGGACGCAATTTCTATTCGATCGACACCCGTACCGCGCCCACGCCCGCCGCCTGGCTGCTGGGCTGGAAATCGGCGCAGATGCTGGCGGAGCGCCATGCGCAGGACCATGGCGACTGGCCTAAGACCATGGCGCTTTCCGCCTGGGGCACTTCCAACATGCGCACCGGGGGCGACGATATCGCGCAGGCCCTAGCGCTGATCGGCGCGCGCCCGACCTGGGATTCCGCCTCGCGCCGGGTGACCGGGTTCGAGGTGTTGCCCCTATCGGTCCTGGACCGGCCCCGGGTCGACGTGACCCTGCGGATTTCCGGTTTCTTCCGCGACGCCTTCCCCAACCTGATCGACCTGTTCGATTCCGCCGTCCGCGCCGTGGCGGCGCTGGACGAAGACGCGCGCGACAACCCGCTGGCCGCCCGCACGAAAGAGGACGCCGCCGCGCTTGAAGCGGAAGGCATCGACTCCGCCACCGCCATGCGCCGCGCCGCCGCCCGCGTCTTCGGGTCCCGGCCGGGCGCTTATGGCGCCGGACTGCAGGCGCTGATCGACGAGAGAGGCTGGGAATCACGCGACGACCTGGCGCGCGCCTATATCGCCTGGGGCGGGTATGCCTATGGCGCGGGGGCGGAGGGCGAAGACGCGCACGGGTTGCTGGAAACCCGGCTGCGCGCGGTTGAAGCGGTGATCCACAACCAGGACAACCGCGAGCACGACCTGCTCGATTCCGACGATTACTACCAGTTCGAGGGCGGCATGACCGCTGCCGTGCACAGCCTGCGTGGCGAACGGCCCGCGATCTACCATAACGATCATTCGCGCCCGGAAAGCCCGCGCATCCGTACACTGGAAGAGGAAATCGCCCGTACCGTCCGCGCCAGGGTACTGAACCCGAAATGGATCGCCGGCGTCATGCGGCACGGCTACAAGGGCGCGTTCGAAATGGCCGCGACGGTCGATTACATGTTCGCCTTCGCCGCCACGACAGGTGCGGTGCGGGATCATCATTTCGACGCGGTGTTTGAGGCCTATCTGGTTGACGACGCGGCGCGCGACTTTATCCGCGACCACAATCCGGCGGCGCTGCGGGAGATCGCCGGGCGGCTGATCGAGGCGCAGGACCGCGGGCTGTGGCGGCCGAAATCGAACACCGCGCGGAAAGCGCTAGAGGCCATGGCGGGGTCCCACCCGTAACGACATTCCGCACAAGCGCGCCACAATCTGCGCATATTTTCGGTATAGAATGACAACAGGGCATCAAATCAGGGGATTCGGGTGACATGAAGACCGAAGGCATGACGGAAGCCGAAGCCGATGCGCGGCATGCAGAGAAGATGGCCAACAAGAAAGCCGCCCGCGACCGGATGCTGGCCGGCAAGACCATCGAAAAGGGGCTTCTGATCGTCCATACCGGCAAGGGCAAAGGTAAATCCACCGCCGCCATGGGGCTGGCGGTGCGGGCCATCGGCAATGGCATGAAGGTGGGAATCGTGCAGTTCGTGAAAGGCGCCTGGGCAACCGGCGAACGGTCCGTGCTGGACCGCTTCCCGGACCTCTGCACGATCAAGGCAATGGGCGAGGGCTTTACCTGGGATACCCAGGACCGGCAGCGCGATATCGCCGCCGCCCGCGCGGCCTGGGAATACGCAAAGGTATTGATGGCCGATCCGTCATATCGGATGATAATTCTCGATGAACTAAATATAGTATTGCGTTATGATTATTTACCCCTAAATGAAGTGGTGGAATCGCTTTCGGCCAGGCCCGAAAACCTGCACGTCGTGGTCACCGGACGGAATGCCAAGGACGCGCTGATCGACATTGCGGACCTGGTGACGGAAATGACGCAGGTGAAACATCCGTTCCGCAGCGGCGTTAAGGCACAGACAGGCATCGAATTCTGAGGGGCAGCCTTTTAGGGACCCCCAACGGCAACGGGAAACAGAGCATGACACGGATTACGGCATTTTTCTTCGCGGCCCTGTTGGCAGGGTCGTTCGCCTTGAGCGCCCCGGCGCGGGCATTGACGGAACAGCAGGAACTGATCGAAAAAGCGACAATCACCATCGAAAAACTGGCCGGTCGCGATGATATCAAGGACCACATCAAAAAGTATCTGCGCGAAGCCCGCGGCGTCTTCATTATTCCATCCCTGATCAAAGGCGCATTCATAATCGGCGGTGAAGGCGGCACCGGCGTCCTGATGGCCAAGGGCGGCGGCAACCAGTGGAGCTACCCCGCCTTCTACACGATGGGCGCGGCAAGCTTCGGACTGCAGGCCGGCGGCCAGGTTTCCGAAACCATGCTGATCATCATGACAGCCAAGGGGCTGACCTCGGTCCTCGAAAACAAGGTGAAGCTCGGTGGCGAACTGAGCGCGGCGGTCGGCCCCTATGGCGTCGGCGTCGAAGGCTCGACGACGACGGCGGTCGGGGCGGATATCATCTCCTATTCGATCGGCCAGGGCGCCTTCCTGGGCGGCTCGGTCGAGGGCGCGGTGATCGAGCGGCGCGACGCCTTGAACTACGAGTACTACAACGACACGACGGCGACACCGGACGCGATCCTGCTCGACGGCAAATTCGCCAACCCGCAGGCCGACCGGTTGCGCCAGGTCATCGGTAACGTCAGCGAAAAATAAACTGCCCGGGACGGCCGGGAAATGCCCGCCGCACTGATGCTGCAGGGTACCGGCTCCGATGTCGGCAAATCGTTGCTGGTCGCGGGGCTGGCCCGCGCCTGTCTGCGGCGCGGGCTGATCGTGCGGCCCTTCAAGCCGCAGAACA
>JAQCHR010000487.1 GCA_027619655.1 Pseudomonadota bacterium | reverse complement strand
ATCCTGACGGAGGTCTGCGAGAAATTCTATTGCGTCGTATTCGGGCATGGTCAAGTCAAGCACGATAAGATCAATATCCGACCGGTTGTTGGCAATTTCCCGGCCAATACTACCATTCGAAGAACACAGGAGATTTGCGTGGTTACGTAGAGACCGTTGCATGCCTTCCGCCACGCTTGGATCGTCATCGATAACGAGCAGTGTGGGCTGGCGCGCCGTGGACCCGACATTTCGCGCGGGAGAAAATGTTGGCGATTCTAAATTCATGGCGGATTTTCTTTCTCTGGTCTGGCGATGCTTGTGCCGGACTATGGTGGTTCGCGGACCGCCGACCAATCCCCAAATGGGGACGGTTTCAATGTTGGCTAACGACGCAAGACACGGGTATTTGAATGCGGAATTTGTACACTGGCAGGATATTCCGGCTATCATTCGCGAAAAGGAACCGATGACATGGGAGCGGAGCGATGACGAAACTGACCGGCAAATGCCTTTGCGGGAAGATCACTTTCAGCGCGGATACCGATATCAAGCTGATGGCCAACTGCCATTGCAGCGATTGCCGCGCCGCGACCGGCGCCGCCTATGGAACGCTGGTGTTTGTCGCCGCGGATTCGCTGAAGGTTTCCGGCACGCCGAAGGTGTTCCATCACAAAGCCGATAGCGGTTCCGACATGGAGAAGCATTTCTGCCCGGATTGCGGCTCGCAACTGTTCGGCAAGAATTCCAACCGCGCGGGCATGGTCAGCCTGCGCGCCGGCGTTCTGGACCAGACCGACCTGGTCAAGCCGACGGTCAATGTCTATCTGTCCAGCAAGATCGCCTCGACCCCCGTCGATTCGGCGCTGAAGGGGTTCGAGAAGATGCCGGGCTGAAACCTACGCCATATATTCTCCGCCATTCACATGCAGCATCTGCCCGGTGATGAAGCGGGAGGCGGGCTGGCACAGGAAACCGACGGCATTGGCGATATCGATCGGTTCGCCATCGAACCCGATGGGCAGTTCATCAGGCACATTGGCCGGGTGCGGGCCGGAAGTGGCGGAACGCAGCCCGCCGATCTTGCCGACATTGACCGTATTCACCGTGATGCCCCGGGCGCAGAACTCGCTGGACAGGCTGCGGGTCATGGCATCCAGCCCGCCCTTGCCGGCGTGGACATGCAGCCGTTCCGCATAGCCGACCAGGTTGCCCGACCCGCTGATATTGACGATCCGGCCCCAGCCCTGTTCCAGCATATGCGGAATGACCGCGCGTGAGCACAGGAACGCGCCGTCGAGAATGATATGCACGACGCGGTGGAATTCCTCGAGGCTGAGCTCCAGGGTCGGAATCCGGCCCCGGTCCGCCGCATTGTTGACCAGGATATCGACCCCGCCCAGATCTTTCGTGATCGCGGCATTCATGTCGGTCACAGCCTGTTCGTCGGTCACGTCGGCGATATAGACGCCCGCCCTCCCGCCTGCAGCCTCTATTTCCCGCTTCACCGCTTCTGCCTCGTCGACGGAACGCCGCGTATTGATGGCAATGGCGGCGCCAAAGCGCGCCAGTTCCAGCGCGGTGGCCCGGCCGGACCGGCGAACCGCCCCGGTGATCAGCGCTGTTTTGCCGGCCAGCGATTTTTCGTCAGTACCGCTCATGCCTTTTTCTCCCGCAGTCTGTTTACCCGTTCATTCCAATAATTAGGGCAGTTCAGCGGGAGCCGCACAAGGGGGGGCAGGCGGCGACACCGCCCCCGCAATTCGATGCGTCAGGCGCCGGAAACGTCCAGGGCGCTTTCCGCTTTTTGCCGGTCGCGCAGGATGCGCCTGACGTCGCGCCAGACACTCAGGCGGTAATTGTCGCCTGCGGCATGCGCTTCGGCGACTCCGTTGCGGACCGCTTCCAGCGCCCCATCCATACCAAACTGTTCGACAAGATGGCCGGCAATCTGGCTCGGGTGGTCATTCATGCGGGTTAGGCTCCTCAATTTACAACAGCGTCGGCCTGTCTATCGTATGCGGGCAATCCGCGCTATCGCAGAACGATGAATTTGTAACACCGGTTTCGCCGGACAGGATGAATGGTTCGGTTTAACTTTTAATTGGCAAAGAACGGGCAAATTGAACGCTGCGCGGCGCCGTTGGCGGCGCGTGGCGTGGGTAGCAGGACCGGCAGTCCGGCTCAGGTCGCGCTTGCAATATATGCCAAATCCACGGGAATGGCGGTTTTTCAGGGGTTGTCGTGACTTCGGTTTATTAACGGTTACGTAAAAACGTCCCGATATAAGCATTCGGCATGGCGTCACGTTGATGGCGCCATGGGATAGCAAAAGGGTGTTGCTGAAAAATGAGCGATTCCGTGTACCAATCTTACCAGACCTTGGTGCAGGATACCACGATCCATAATGTGACGCTGCTATCGACGGACTACCTGAACCATTTCAACGAAGTCGTCATGCTGCTGGAAATCGTGCCGGACATGCCGGAAATGTTCGAGGATGTGAAGGAATGGCAGCCGAAAACATATCAGGGGCATTTTCGCGACAGTCTCTTCACGTCGCGCGACCTTGCGGTTGAAGCGTATGAATTCTCGCCGCCGGAATTCCGGGAACCCTTCGATCAGCTGATCGAGCAGCTGAACGCCATGGTTGTCGGCGCCATCGAACCCATTGACGCGGTCATCGCCACGGGGGACGCGGAACGCATCGCCCTGACGGTGGCTGAAATCACCATGGCGCTGCGCTCCCGGATCGATCGTGCCGGCGCGATCATCAACGGCAGCGCGGAGCGGGTCGATCAGGAGGGCGTTGACGCGATTTTCGACGACAGTCCGGCGGATCAGGCGGTGGCGGGCCCGGATACCCCGGCTGTGCTGCAGTCCTGCCGCTCGGCTGGTAACGTTTTCCCGGCAGAGCAGGCCGACCTTGACGTTCCCCTGGACGTAGCGCTGGCGTTTTCGCGTTGCGTTGCCGAAGTGCTGGGCGGTACGGCCGAACGGCGCTGCGCCTG
>JAQCHR010000486.1 GCA_027619655.1 Pseudomonadota bacterium | reverse complement strand
CGAAAGGACATCGCCAGGGAGATTGCCGTGATCCAACCAAGCCATTTCCGGTCAAGCAGCGCTATGATCACCGCGACCAGCGGCGGATAGATGAAAAACAGCAGGGCCGCGAGGCCAACGGGAATGTACTCGACCGCCCCGATATTACCGTAAAAGGCCATCGACATCAGCGCCCCCAGGCCCATGCAGTGGCACCAGTCCCGTGGCGGCAATCGAATCGAACGTCCCGTCGACAGGCAGAACGCGCCGACGAGGAGAACGCCAACGACCCCGCGAACACTTGCAACGGATATGGGGTCGGTGCCGCCATTATAGGCCGCGCGGGACAGCGCGATGGCGGCGCCAAGACCGGCAGATGCGCCGACGGCGTAAACGTATCCAAGCAGGGCGCCGGACCGGATCATGCGGCGACGCGACAGGGTGTCATGAAGGAATGCACACCGCGTCCCCCGCCGACTGGCTATGTCCGTCCGTTACCGTCCGTTCATGAAGCCGCGGCAAGCGGCCCGCGCATCAACTGGCCGGCAAACTGCCCGGTGGACACGCCGTTCTCAAACGCGACCGCGCCATTGATGATAGTCGCGACGATACCATCCGCCTTCTGCACGAAGCGCCGTGCGTTCCCGGGCAGGTCGCGCTGCACCGTCGGCATCAGCGGCCGGACATTATCGGCATCGAAAATTACGACATCCGCGGCGTACCCCGTGCGCAGCAGACCCCGGTTCGGCATTTCCCAGGCCGAGGCATTGTCGAAGGTCATCATGCGGATGGCCTCTTCCAGCGTAAACGCCTGCTTGTCGCGGACCCAATAGGCCAGCATGTGCGTCTGCAGCGATGACCCCATTTCCTGACAGACATGGGCGCCGGAATCGGAGAATGTCGCCAGGGTCCGCGGGTGTTTCAGGATCCCGAGCACGTCCTCGGGCCGCTCATTCACGATGGGTTGGACAAAAATCTGGTCTTCATTCGCCAGCATCAGGTCCAGGACAACCTCGACCGGATGTTTGCCGCTTGCCTGCGACAGCTCCGCGACCGTGGGGTCCTCCCAGCGCGTATCCTTCATCGCGAACAGGTTGGTATAATCCGGCTTTTTGGGATCGGTCGTCGCCATGCCGCCACCCTGGAATTCACTATCGCGCGGCTTCATGCCGGCCTCGTCGGCGACCAGCCGGGCCCGGACTTCCGGATCCCGCATCATCTGCTTCTGTTCTTCAAGCGACCGCGACCGGACTTCGGCCCAGTGCGGCAGCACATCGAACGGCAGGTAGGATTTCAGCGAAAACAGCGCGTTGATAGACCGCGTCGTCGACTGCCCGTACATACGGCCGCCAGCGGCAACCGTATCGTCGATATACTGGGTCTGATACTGCCACGGATTCGGATCGACGCCCTGCCGGGTCGAAATCGTCCCGAACATGACCGGCCGGCCGCTTCTCAGCGCGACCTGCCGCAACTCATCCAGACAGGCGCGCTGCGCTTCGCCGGAGGCAACATCCGGGCCGATCTGGAAGATACCGGCGTTCAGGTCCGTCATTGCCGTGGTCAGCTGGTGGATTTCGTTCCAGTCACCGATGCGGCTGGCGACCGGCGAGCCGTCCGGCGCGAAATGGGTCGATGCCCGGGACGTCGAGAACCCGAGCGCGCCCGCCTTGATCGCCTCGGAAACCCGCGCCGTCATCTGCTTCAGGTCGTCCTCGGTGGCTTTTTCATGCATCGCGCGCTCGCCCATGACATACATGCGCAGCGCCGAATGCCCGATATAGGCGCCGTAATTGAGCGCCTTGGGCACGCTGTCGACCATCTGCAGGTATTCCGGATAGGTTTCCCAGGTCCAGTTGATGCCGGCCATCACCGCTTCCGCCGGGATATCCTCGACCGCTTCAAGGCATTTCGCATACCACTCGCGATCGGCTTCCTTGCAGGGCGCCAGCGCGAAGCCGCAATTGCCCATGACGACGCTGGTCACGCCATGCCAGCAGGAACAACTGCCCAGCGGGTCCCAGGCGACCTGCGCATCCATATGGGTGTGGCCGTCAATGAACCCCGGCGCGACGATCAATCCGTCCGCGTCGATCACCCGCTCCGCAGCTGCGCGAATCCGGCCGATCTCGACAATCCTGCCGCCTTTGATGCCGATATCCGCCCGGTACCGCGACTGGCCGGAACCGTCGATAATCGTGCCATTCCTGATAATCAGATCCAGACTCATGACCGCCTCCCCACTCTTGGCCGCGACACGGAAGCCGTGACGGCTTCTCTCGCAGCGTCAATTTGGAGAACAGTTCACCAGCCTTGTCAACTGGACTGACGGTTAGAGGACCTTCCAGCTGCCATCGGGCTGGCGACACGCCGTGCCATACGCCCGTTCCGTGCGGCCGCCGACGGAAACGGTCTGCTGGTATTCGCGGCAATAGGCGCCGGTGGCGGTATTGGTGCCCTCGCGCACCGCCACCACACTGCCCTGATTACCGCTATCCGGGTTGCGCCAGACAACCGGCTGGCCGATCGGCGCCGACTGGGCCGATTGTACCGCCTGGCCGGCATAGGCCTGGTCGGCCTTGTCGAGGGACTCGCCAACCGAATTGCCGAGAAACGCGCCGCCCAGGGTACCCAGGGCGACAGCGACAAGCTGGCCGCGACCGGATCCTATCTGCGAGCCGGCAAGCGCGCCAAGCCCCGCGCCCAGCAGCGTACCGCCGGCCTGTTTCTGTCCGCCCGCTGTCTGGCAGGCCGCCAGGGACACGACCACGGTGCAAGCCAGCGCCAGCTTCGAAAACCGTTTGATCGTCATCGCGTTGAACGTCGTCACCATGATCCGCTCCTGAAAGCCATAAGGAACCTGCCCAATGTCGCAATTATATTTAAATGCAATTTTACAGTCAATTATTTTTGCATAAAGAGTCTTTTTTCTGGACCCAACAATTTATTTAAACGATAACAGATGGTTATTAATTTTCAAATTCCTGCCACGATCCAGTTGGATTTCATCCACGAC
>JAQCHR010000485.1 GCA_027619655.1 Pseudomonadota bacterium | reverse complement strand
ACCGGCACCCCGATATCATGGAGGCGGCGGTCGTCGCCGCACCCCATGAGCGCTGGGGCGAGACGCCCTGCGCCTTCGTATCCCTGAAGCCGGGCGGCAGGGCCCTGACCGAAGCGGCAGTGATCGCCTATTGCCGGGACAATCTGGCGCATTTCAAATGCCCCACCCGTGTCGTATTCGGGGGGCTGCCGAAAACATCGACCGGGAAAGTGCAGAAATTCACCCTGCGCGAGACCGCGAAAGGAACCGCATGACCCAGCCGCTGAAAGACCGTGTCGCCCTGATCACCGGGGCATCGAGTGGGCTCGGCCGGCATTTCTCTGTAACCCTGGCGAAGGCCGGGGCGAAGGTCGCCGTCGCGGCCCGGCGCACCGACCGGCTGGAAGACCTGGTCGCAGAGATCGCCGGTTTCGACGGCCACGCCCTGCCGGTCCCGCTCGACGTGACCGACCCGGCCAGCGTCGCCGAGGCGGTGCGGGTGGTCGAGGTCGAACTGGGCGCCATCGCCATCCTGGTCAACAATGCCGGGCTGGTGCAGGCCAAGCCGGCGCTGGAGATCGACGAGGCGGACTGGGAACTGGTCGTCGGCACCAACCTGACCGGCGCCTGGCGCGTCGCGCGGGAGGTCGCCCGCCACATGACCCGCATGGGCCATGGCGGCAGCATCATCAACATGGCCTCGATCCTGGGCGAGGGGGTCACGAACCAGCTGTCCACCTACGCCATCAGCAAGGCCGGCGTGGTGCAGATGACCCGCGCGCTGGCGCTGGAACTGGCGCGCTACAACATCCGTGTCAACGCCATGGCGCCCGGCTATATCGCGACCGAACTGAACCGCGACTATTTCGAGACCGACGCCGGCAAGGCGCTGATCCGCAAGATCCCGCAGCGCCGGCTGGGCCAGCCCGAAGACCTCGACGGCACATTGCTGCTGCTGGCCGGCGACGGCTCGGCCTTCATGACCGGCAGCGTCATCACGGTGGATGGCGGGCACACGCTCGCCATCGCCTGACCCGAACCCACACCACCGGAGTACACCCAAATGGATTTCACGCTGTCGCCCGAGGTCGAGGAAATGCGCCTGCGGATCAGGGATTTCGTCGATCGCGAAATCATCCCGCTCGAATCCGACCGCGCCAGTTACGACGACCACGAGAACATCGCCGAGGCCCCGCTGGAACGGCTGAAGGCGAAGGCCAAGGCGGAAGGCATCTGGTCCCTGTCGCTGCCGGTCGAGGACGGCGGGCTGGGCTACAGCGTCACCGACATCGCCGCCTGCTACGAGGAGATGAACCGCTCGATCTTCGGCCCGGTCTGCTTCAATGCGTCGGCCCCCGATGACGGCAACATGCGCATCCTCAGCCAGGTCGCGCGGCCCGACCAGAAGGCGAAATGGCTGGCCCCGATCGCCAATGGCGATGTGCGGTCCTCCTTCGTCATGACCGAGCCGATGCCCGGCTCCGGATCCGATCCCGCCGCCATGCTGACCAAGGCCGTCAGGAAGGGCGACAAATGGGTCGTCCACGGCACCAAATGGTTCATCACCGGGGCGGGCGCCGCCAGGCATTTCATCCTCATCGCCCGCACTTCGGACGACAACCGCCGCGGCCTCAGCGCCTTCATGTTCCATGCCGACCAGCCCGGCTGGAAGATCATCCGCCGCATCCCGATCATGGGACCGGAGGAACATGGCGGCCATTGCGAGATCGAGTTCGACGGGCTGGAAATCCCCGACGAGGACCGCCTCATGGAGGTCGGCGACGGGCTCAAGCTGACCCAGATGCGGCTCGGCACCGCCCGGCTGACCCATTGCATGCGCTGGCTCGGCCTCGCCCGGCGCTCCATGGAGATCGCCCGCGACTATGTCCAGCAGCGGGTCAGCTTCGGTTCCACCCTCGCCGAGCACGAGGGCGTGCAGTGGATGATGGGCGAGGTCGCCATGGGCATCGAGGTCGGCCGGCTGCTGACCATGCGCGCCGCCAAGCGGCTCGACGAGGGCGACTTCGCCCGCAAGGAAGTCTCCATGGCCAAGATCCAGGTCGCCGACACCCTGCACCAGGCGGTCGACACCGCGATCCAGCTCAACGGCGCGCGCGGTTATTCCAAGGACACGGTGCTGGAATGGATCTACCGCTACGCCAGGCAGGCGCGGCTGGTCGACGGCGCGTCCGAGGTCCACAAGATGGTGCTGGCCCGCAACTACCTGGCCGAGGGCAACGAGTTCTGGTCCTGGAAGTAACGCCTCCTGATTGTGGTAATATAGTAGTCAAAAGCAAATCCCGAGCAGGCGGCCAGCCTGCGACGACGCATTTGCGTCAAGAAAAAGTCCAGCCGCTGATCCGTTCCCAGCGGTCCACCACCTCGGTGCCGTCCACCACCTCGTAATGGGTATAGGCGGAGGCGGTGATGCAGGCATGGTTGGGCAGCACGCGGATCTTCGTGCCGATGGGCAACCGGTCGTACAGCGCCGGGTCGGTCACCGGCACAATGCCGTGTTCCTGGCTGACCTTCGCGACATGCAGCCCCGCGACCGGTTTCAGCGTCCGCGCGTCGCAGACCGCCCCGTAGCCCGCATCGGGCCAGCGCGCCTGGGCGCTGATATCCTTGGACATGGCCAGCGCGCCGGTATCGGTGACGATCTGCCCGACATGGCGGTTATGGGCGATGACCGTGCCCAGCACCGACAGCGCCAGGTCGTCCGGCCCGCAGGCCTGCCGCGAGAGCTGGTCGAGGTCAAAGAACACATAGACCCCCGGCCGCATCTCGGTGATCCCGTCGTAGCTTTCGCCATGCATCGCGGTCGGTGTCGAGCCGGCGCTGACCACGGGGCAGGGCAGCCCGGCCGCGCGCAGCCGCCCGGCCGCGCGGGTCACGGCCTCGCGTTCCTCGCGCGCGATGCGCCGGATGCCGGCGATATCCGTTTCGCCATAGGAATGCCCGCCATGGGTCAGCACGCCGCGCAGCGCCGCCTGCGGGGAATCATGGAGGATCTGCGCGATATCCAGCAGGTCCGGC
>JAQCHR010000484.1 GCA_027619655.1 Pseudomonadota bacterium | reverse complement strand
GTCGAGTGTTTCCAGGAAATCCGGCGGCGTGAGGGGTTCGCCCGCGCCGTATTCAACCACGATCAGGGTATTGTCGTGGAACCAGCCGCGCCCGTTCAGCGCAACCAGCGCGGGCACCGGCAGGTCCGCGCCATAGGGCGGGTCGAGCAGGGCCAGGTCGACCGGCGCGCGCGCCGGGGGCGGGTTGGTGGCGTCGGCGTCGAGGATAGCGACGCAATCACCGGCCCTGCAGGCGGCGACATTCTCTTCCAGGGCGCGACGGGCGATCCTGGCATTTTCGATGAAAGTAACATGCACCGCCCCCCGGCTCAGGGCCTCCAGACCCATCGCGCCGGTTCCGGCAAAGGCATCCAGCACCCTTGCGCCCGGCAGGTGCAGCCCGACCGCCCGGGCGGCGCGACCGTTTTCAAGGATGTTGAACAGCGATTCCCGCGCCCGGTCCGCCGTCGGCCGGACGGCTTTCCCCGGTGGCGCGGCGAGCAGCTTGCCGCGAAGCCTACCCCCGACGAGTCGCAATGCCGAGTTTCTCCGCCGTCGCCTTGCCCAGTTGGTCGCGCAAAACATGGGTTGGCATTTCCTCGACCACGCCGCGCTCCAGCCCGCCGAGCTGGAAGGGGCCGAAGGAAATGCGGATCAGCCGGTTCACCGTATAGCCGAGATGCGCCATCACCTTGCGGACCTCGCGGTTCTTGCCTTCGCGGATGCCGATGGCGACCCAGGCATTGGCGCCTTCCTGGTGTTCCAGCTTGGCTTCGATGGCGCCGTATTGGATGCCCTCGACCGTGACGCCCTTGCTCAGCGCCTCCAGCTTCTCGACCTCGACCCGGCCATAGACCCGCGCCCGGTAGCGCCGCGTCCAGCCGGTTGTCGGCAGTTCCAGGTGGCGTTTCAGCTCCCCGTCATTGGTCAGCAGCAGCAGCCCCTCCGACGTGATATCCAGCCGTCCGATTGGCATGACGCGCGGCATGCCAGCGGGCATCTTGTCGCTGACCGTCGGGCGCCCCTCAGGGTCGCGGGCGGTTGTAACAATGCCCGGCGGCTTGTGGTAACGCCACAGGCGCGGCGGTTCCGTATTCGGCAGCGGCTTGCCGTCGACTAGGATGGAATTGAGGTCGGTGATGTTCAGGGCCGGCGAGTCGATCACCTTGCCGGCGACGGCGACGCGGCCCTCGGCGATCCAGCGTTCGGCATCGCGGCGGGAACACAGCCCGGCGCGCGCCATGATCTTGGCGATCCGGTCGCCCTTGGGCGTTGTCTCGGGAGTGGGATTATTCATAAGGCGTCTAGTACAGGCAAAAGGCCATAGGGCGCAATGACGCGATATTGACCGCGCGCGCCCGTAACGGCAGGGTGCGCGGCATGACGGGCGAATCCCATATGGCGCAGGCGCTGGCCGAGGCGGAAGCGGCGGCGGCGCGCGGCGAGGTTCCGGTCGGTGCGGTGCTCGTGGACAGCGTCACCGGCGCGGTGCTGGCGCGGGCCGGCAACCGCACGGAGGAAGGGCACGATCCGACCGCGCATGCGGAAATCCTGGTCATTCGCGCGGCGGCAGCGCTGGCCGGGGCGGCGCGTCTGCCCCAGGCGGACCTGTATGTGACGCTGGAACCCTGCGCCATGTGCGCGGCGGCGATATCTTTCGCCCGCATCCGGCGGCTGTATTTCGGGGCCTATGACCCCAAGGGCGGCGGGGTCGAACATGGCGGCCGGTTTTTCCAGCAGGACACCTGCCACCACGCGCCGGAGGTCATCGGCGGCGTGGCGGAAACGCGGGCGGCGGCGCTGCTGCGCGACTTTTTCACGAAACGGCGTTAACGCGGCCATTTCCCGGCAAAGGGCCGCCGCAGCGCGCGTTCCACCAGTTCGAGCCGGTCCTGCCCGTAGAACATATCGCCATCGACGAAATAGGTCGGTGAGCCGAAGACCGACCGGGCGACGGCCTCATCCGTATTGGCGGCATATTGCGCCTGAACCTCAGGCGAGAGGGCGACGGCGAGCGGCGGTTCGGGGTCGATATCCGCATACCGGCCCAGCGCCGCGAGCGTGTCGTGGTCCGCCAGATCGGCATCGTCGCGCCAATGAGCCTCCAGCATGGCATGGGCCAGCCGGTCGACATTTTCGCCCAGCCGGAGGGCGGCGATGATCATGCCGTTGGCGAGGGCCATATCGTTATGGTGATGGGTCGGCATGCCACTCACCACCGGGGTGTTGCGGTATTCCGCCCAGCGTTCGATTTCCCGCCCGAAATAATAGGCGCGATGGGCCGGGCCGCGTGACCGGGTCGACCCCGCGCCGCCTGCTTCGACGACCCGGTGCAGTTCGATCGGCCGGTGGACGATCCGCCGGTTAGCGGCTCTGGCGATTTCCATGAAACGGGCAGAACCGAGATAGGCAAAGGCGCTGTGTGCGGTATAAAAATATTCGATATCGGCCATGCGGCGGCTCCCCTCTTTTTGTGCGCTGTCATGGCCCGGTTCAGGCGGATGCCGCCACAACGCAAACGGAACGATAATGCGGAACTCTATCACGATAACCCCCGGGCCGGTGCCCGGGTTGCTCGGCGATATCGCGGCGATGCATGGCCGCTACTATGCGCGGGAATGGGGATTTCCGACCTATTTCGAGGCCAAGGTGGCCCGTGAAATGGGCGACTACCTGCTGCGCTATGATCCGGCGCGTGACCTTGTGGAGTCGGTTTTGGAAGAAGGCCGTATCCTGGGTTCGGTCACGATGGACGGCAGTGACCCGGATGCAGCGCCGGGCCAGGGGCATCTGCGCTGGTTCATCCTGGATGATTCGCTGGCGGGGCAAGGTCTGGGCAAGCGGCTGCTGGGCGATGCTGTCGGTTTCGCACGAAATGCGGGCTTTTCGTCAATCTACCTGACCACGTTTCGCGGGCTTGAACCGGCCGGCACGCTGTATGCCCGGGTGGGATTCCGCGTTGTGTCGGAACTTGCGGGCGAAACCTGGGGGCGCGCGGTCGTGGAGCAGCGGCTGGAACTGGATCTGTAGGGTCAGTTTCCGCTTTCT
>JAQCHR010000483.1 GCA_027619655.1 Pseudomonadota bacterium | reverse complement strand
GGCAGCTTGCCCGGGGCGTTCATCGAACCGGAAACATCCAGCAGGAAGACCAGGTTGCTGCGCGGTTTCTCCGCCGGTTCGATGACGTACCCGCGCACCGCGATATGGACCAGCCGGTTACCCTCCCGCCACGGGCTGGGCGTGAGCGTCGCGCTGGGCCGGAACGGTTGGTCGCGTGTCGCCGACAGCGGATAGTCGTAATGAAAATAGTTGACCATCTCCTCCACGCGCACCGCGTCCTTTGGCGGCAGGACGCCATCGTTCAGCATGCGGCGGACGACCGAGTAACTGGTCGTGTCCACGTCGATGGAGAAGGTCGAAACCGGGTCCGTCGTAACCTGTGAGATGCCATTGCGTGCAATTTCGGGAAACCGGTCACGGTTCTCGTCGGTGGCGGCAACACCATGCGGCGGCAGGGGTGCCGGGTGTGCCATTTTCCGTAACACGGGCGCTTCCTGTCCCATCTCATAAGCGCCGCCCGTCCCGCTCTGATTTGACCGGCTTGCTGAATGCGCCGCATCGCCGCTGTTCATCGGCATTTCGCTTTCACATGCCGCGACGATCAATCCGGCCAATCCGACAATGGCCAGGCCCGTTCTGTTCATCCCGCTATCCCCCTGAGAATTGGAAAACCGTTGCGCGATCCGCAACGATGCAAGGCGTAGCGGCGAAACAGGGCCGAAACGGCGCGGCAATGAGGAAATTTTGTGATGGATGCGACCGGCGCTGCATGCCGTATTTGAATCCGCAGGCGCCGCGGACTACGCTTCGCCGCAGATCAGTGCTGGCCCATCGGTCACACCGCAGCGACAGGGAGAATCGATATGAGCGTCGTCGAAACAGAACGGAACGGGCAGATCATGACGATCCGGCTGAACCGGCCCGAACGCATGAACGCCATCGGCTTCGAATTGCGAACCCAGATGGCCGAAGCCTTCACCGAATTCCGCACCGACCCCGACCTGGAAGTCGCGGTGTTCACCGGCACCGGCAAGGCCTTCTGCGCCGGGGAGGACATGAAGGAATCGCTGGAACGCGGCGCGCCGGGCCTGGACGAGCGCGAATTACCGAATCCCTTTATGGACGGTACGCTGGAAAAACCGGTGATCTGCGCCATCAACGGATTCGCCATGGGCGGCGGCTTCATGCTGGTGGAAAAAACCGACCTGCGCGTCGCGGTCAAGGGCGCGGTGTTCGAAATGTCGGAAGCCAAGCGCTGGCTGCTGGGCGGCTATAATCACGGCATGATTGCCAACCTGCCGCATCCGATTGCAACGGAAATGGCGCTGGCCTACCGCTTCACCTCAGACCGGCTCTACGAGCTGGGCTTCATCAACCGGCTGGTCGAAGCGGACGAACTGATGCCCACCGCCTATGAAATGGCGGAGCACCTGCTGACTCTGCCGCCCGCGGCCCGGGTCAATACAATCTACATGATGCGGCAGATGCGCCAGAAACCGTCGCCCGCGATCGAGAAACTGGCCGAGGCCCTGCACGCCCATGGCGACCAGTCCGACCGGATGGAATCGCGCAAGGCCTTCGCCGAAAAACGCAAGCCGAACTTCAAGGGCTGGCTGCAGCCGGAAGACCGCTACAATATGCCGACCCTGGATTCCGTGCGGGACAAATCCTAGGCGCGGACCTATGCGATGATGCTGCCCTTGCCGGAATAGGACCATGCCGCTTCCAGCGTAGGCGGGCAATGCGGCCCGGCGACCCGGTAGCCCAGGGATGATTCGATATCCTCCCGCAATAGGCGCGGCATGATTGGCTTGCGGCGCACCGAATTCGCACCGACTCCCGTGGCGGCGTCAAGCACTGCCGGGTCGTCCTCACCGGTCAGGACAAAGACGGGAACACCCGGATTCGCGACCGTTCGGCTCTGGCGCAGTCGGTATATGAATTCTATGCCGGGCATTTCACCCATCTTCAGGTCGCAGACGATGAAATCCGGATTGGCGCTGCATCCATCAGCCAGATTCGCCAGCGCATCGCGGCCGTTTTCCGCTTCCGCGACTTGCGATATGCCAAGGCCGCGCAATACGATCCACAACAATTGACGCATGGCTGGTGTGTCGTCGATGACGAGCGCCCGCAAATTGTTTGCCACCATGTTCAGCCCTTCCATTGTGTATCCTTTGTCACGTTATTCATCATTATTGTTCTATTTTCTATGAATAACCCTGATTGACGAAAAAACCGCGCACCAAATGGGGTATAAATCGTTATTATTTTGCAAAAATGACTTAATGGTCAAAAAAACATGGTAAATTCGTGAATTTTACCAAAATTCCAGGCAATATTTAATATTAAGCCGTCAAAGTCGTAAATTCAGACAGTTTTATGGTAATTCGACCAGTTTCACCGATAGCCCAACGGGTCCGGATCGATTGCCGCCCCTTTGGCGTTGTATCGCCGCCGGAAAATCGCTTAACAGGTCTTTAAAGCTCCCCATGCGATTCTGCGCCATATCGTATTTTCCGGGATTTTCAGAATGCTTCATCAGCTTGTTTACATGAGCGCGGCAACAGACTTGTTCGCGCCCGCAGACCTGGACGACATCCTGACACGGTCACGGCGCAACAACGCCGCCGAAGGGATCACCGGCCTGCTGATTTTCCACGATGGCAATTTCCTTCAGGTGCTCGAAGGGGAGACGGAAAAAGTGCTCGCCTGTTACGATCGCATTACCGGCGACCCGCGCCATGGGGGCTGCCTGGTCATTCCATCGCCCGCTCCGGCAACCCGATATTTCGGCGCGTGGGACATGGCCTATGTGCCATTCACCGAACTGGCCCCAGGCTGCCAGAAGAACTTTATCAATCTGAAAAACCTGCGCCAATCCGGCAAGATGCAGGAACTGGAGCAGGACAGGACGACCGGGATTATTGTTAACACCTTCCTCGAAAGTTTTCGTGACACGCGGCTGCTGTAACATCAGCCCCCGCTTGCCGCGACCGTGCGACTGAGCTAACGTTTTGCGACTAAACCGGCATTCGCGGGAAGAATAAAGCTTGCCTATCCGCCTTTCAC
>JAQCHR010000482.1 GCA_027619655.1 Pseudomonadota bacterium | reverse complement strand
CCCGCCGATATTCCGCCGCAAATCTCTCGCGCCGCCCTTCGACTGGCGCTACATTGACCCCGGCCAGGCCCGTAACGGGCGCTGAACCGGGGGAGAGATCATGCCAGCATCGAATCTACTGACCATTCGCCTGCACCCGTCGGATAACGTCGTCGTGTCGCGCGCGGAACTCCTGCCCGGCACGATGGTCGGCGAGGAGGACGTGGCTACGGTCGAAGTCATCCCGACCAGCCACAAGCTCGCGGTCCGGTCCATCGCCAAGGGCGAGGCGGTCCGCAAGTACAACCAGATCATCGGCTTTGCCACGGCGGATATCCCCGCCGGCGCCCATGTCCATGTGCAGAATGTGGCGGTGCAGGATTTCGAGCGCGATTACGCCTTCTGCACCGAAGCCCGCGACACGGCGTTCGTCGCCAAACCGGCCAGTTTCATGGGCTACAAGCGCGCCAACGGCACCGTCGGCACGCGCAACTATATCGGTATCCTGACCAGCGTGAACTGTTCGGCGACCGTCGCACGCTATATCGCCGATGCCTTCAAGCATGGCAACGAACTCGGCGGCTACCCCAATGTCGATGGCGTCGTGGCGCTGGTGCACGGCACCGGCTGCGGCATGGCCGATTCCGGCGATGGCTACGCCAACCTGCAGCGCACGCTGTGGGGCTATGCGCGGCATCCGAATTTCGCCGGCA
The DNA here is from genome assembly GCA_027619655.1 of Pseudomonadota bacterium. Lineage (GTDB taxonomy): Bacteria > Pseudomonadota > Alphaproteobacteria > UBA8366 > MarineAlpha4-Bin1. The sequence goes on along the minus strand of JAQCHR010000482.1, from coordinate 2,344 downwards.
TCCTGATGGTCGGTCTGGGCTGCGAGGTCAACCAGATCGATTTTCTGCTGGAGGCCTACAACATCACGCGCGGCCCGTTGTTCCGGACCATGACAATCCAGGATTCGGGCGGCACCAAGCGGTCGGTCGACAAGGGCGTCGCCATGATCCGCGAGATGCTGACCGAAGCCGACAAGGCGCGGCGCGAACCGCTGCCGGTCAGCCACCTGACCCTGGCGCTGCAATGCGGCGGCTCCGATGCCTATTCGGGGATCACGGCGAACCCGTCGCTGGGCGCGGCGTCGGACCTGCTGGTTCGCCACGGCGGGACGGCGATCCTCAGCGAGACGCCGGAAATCTACGGCGCGGAGCATCTCCTGACCCGCCGCGCGGCCAGCCCGGCGGTCGGCGAGAAGCTGATCGAGCGGATCCGCTGGTGGGAGGAATACACCAAGCGCAATGGCGGCGAGATGAACAACAACCCCTCGCCGGGCAACAAGGCGGGCGGGCTGACCACGATCCTCGAAAAATCGCTCGGCGCCGCCGCCAAGGGCGGGACGATGAACCTCAACGGCGTCTTCCGCTATGGTGAGGCGATCAATACCAAGGGGTTCGTATTCATGGATTCGCCGGGCTACGACCCGTGCTCGATCACCGGCCAGGTGGCGAGCGGCGCGAATATCGTCTGCTTCACCACCGGACGCGGTTCGGTCTATGGCTGCAAGCCCTCGCCATGCCTCAAGCTCGCGACCAACACGACGATGTTCGACCGGATGGACCAGGACATGGACATCAATTGCGGCACCATCGTCGATGCGGGCGAATCGATCGATACGGTCGGGCAGCGCATTTTCGACCGGCTGATCGAGGTCGCGTCGGGCGATCCGACGAAGAGCGAAACCTATGGTTTCGGCGATGACGAATTCGTGCCCTGGCAGATCGGCGCGGTGATGTAGGGGACGAAGCGGTAACAGCAATGTCGGGGAGGACAGTGTTATGAACGCACCGGGGAACGATAACGTCACCCGCAGGATGAATGGCGGCACGGCGCTGGCCGAAATGCTGAAGGCGCATGAAGTGGAGTTGATGTGCGGCATGGGCGGGTTTCAGCTGCTGCCGTTCTACGAGGCGGTCCGCGGGTTGGGCCTGAACCATAACCTCATCAATGACGAACGCTGCGGCGCCTTTATCGCCGACGCCTATGCGCGGGTCACCGGCAAGCCCGGCGTCTGCGACGCGACATTGGGACCCGGGGTCACGAACCTCGTCACCGGAATGGTCGAATCGCTGAATGCCGGTGTGCCGCTCGTCGTGCTGGCGGGGGACGCCAACCGCGAACACGCCTGGAAGAACATGACCCAGGAATGCCGCCAGGTGGATATCCTGACACCGGCGGTGAAGGAACTGATCCGTATCGAGCATGGTTCGCGGATTCCCGAACTGGTGCGCCGCGCCTTCGCGGTGGCGACCAGCGGGCGCCCGGGGCCGGTGATTCTCGACGTGCCGGAAGATATCTGCCACGACATCTACGATTTCCGCGCCGACGAATTCTGGGTCGATCCGGACCACCTGTCGATACCGGCGCGCCGCTCGCGGCCCGGCGCCGACGATGTCGCCCGGGCGGCGGCGCTGCTGGCGAAGGCGAAACGACCGCTGCTGCTGGTCGGCGGCGGGGTGCACCTGTCCGCCGGTTATGACGCGCTGCAGGCATTCGCCGAGGCGCTGAACATCCCCGTCGCCCATACGATGAGCGGCAAGGGCAGCATCGCCTGCGCGCATCCCCTGTCCGCCGGGCTGTTCGGCCGCTATACGCGGATCGCCAACGACCTGATCGAAACCTCGGACTGCCTGATGGCGGTCGGCTGCAAGCTGGGCGAAATCGCCACCAAAAGGTTCCAGCTCCTGCCTTCCGGCACGCCGCTGATCCAGCTCGATGTACTGGCGGAGGAAATCGGCCGAACGACCCATGTCCATGCGGGCATGTGCGGCGATGCGGGCGAGGGGCTGAAGGCGCTGCTGGCGGAACTGTCGGACAGCGCGTCGCGCCAGAAGGCGGACCGCGCTGATTATGCCGCCGAAGTGCCGGTCCGCATGGCGAAATGGCTGGACGAGGCGTCGGCACGGCTGAAGTCGATCGAGACGCCGATCAACGTCGCGCGCATGATCAACGAGCTGAACAACGTGATGCCGGCGGAATCGGTACTGGTCGCCGATGGCGGCTTTTCCGGCCACTGGACCGGTCTGCTCTACGATACGAAGATTTCCGGCCGCACCTATATCGCCGACCGCGGCCTGGCGTCCATCGGCTACGGACTGCCGGGCGCGATCGGCGCGCAACTGGGCGTGCCGGACCGGCCGGTTGTCG
>JAQCHR010000481.1 GCA_027619655.1 Pseudomonadota bacterium | reverse complement strand
CCGGCGACATCACCGTGCGCGTCATTACCGGGGCGGCCATTATCCCCAAAAGCAGGGCCGCGGTCAGGAAACCCCGCGTCGCCCGTGCGAAAAACAACGCCGCCACAAAAATTGTAATGCCGCCGGCATATCCGCCGAGCGCCGCTTCGCTGGGCAGGATCATCCCCAGGACCACACCGGCCGGAAGCACGGAAAATGCGAGCAACCGGGACCGCCCCCACAGGACAGCAAATGCCGGCCAGATGAAAATCAGCAATACACTCGGCGTCCGGTTGAACAGTTCCACCGTAAACAGGTCATTCGGATACACGAACCCGCTGAGAAAGCCACCTGTTCCCACTTCAAGGACAATCAGAAAGAACCCTGCGCCCATTCCGGCCAGGATGCCAGATTGCGCGACCCGGCGTTCTGCCGGTACAAGCGCCCGCGCGATGGCATATGTGGCGAGGGTCGGCAGGAAAGCAAAGAAGACCAAGGCCCATTTCCGGGCCCCGTCGGCAGGATCAACGGCCCAGACCAGCGACAGGGCCGACCAGATGACAATAAATCCGGTGACGACCGCGAAACGCCGGTCAATCGGCGGGAACGGATCACGCCGCCATGCCCGATGGCCCAACAGGCCGAGCACAACGAGCATGGCCAGTGGCGCAATCAGTTTAGGCCCGAACACGCCGAGGACGGGCGCCAGTAACCCGCCCATCCCCAGGATATGTCCCGCATGAATTCGTTCGACCCGCATCTTCGGGAAATCCTGTACTGTACTGGCGCGCGATTGGCCAATAAAACTTGCCACAGCAAAACCCGCAAGGGCACATCATCGCAGTGTCCGCTATCTGCCGCCCCGGCGCAGCCATGACCGACTACATTCCGGACGGGAGCTTCCGCATCGTTACGTCAGACCGAATTGCCGTTACCTTCGTCCTGCCATCCTTCGCCGGTGGCGGCGCGGAACGGGTCGTCCTTGCCCTGGCCCGGCAACTCGACCGGGGGCGCTTCACGCCGCGGCTGATCGTGCTGCACGGCACCGGGCCGCTGGCCTGCCTCGTTCCGCCGGACATCACGGTCACCGACCTTGGAACGCCAAGGCTGCGGCATGCCTGGCAGCGTCTTGGCCAGGCCCTTCGGGACGTACCCGGCGGCGTCGTCCTGCCAACAATCAGCCATGCCAATCTCGCCGTATTGATGCAGCGCCGCCGGCTGCCGGTCGGGACCCGCATTATCGTCAGGGAATCGAACACGCCGTCGGCCAGCCTGGCAACGGCGCAGTGGCCCTGGCTGATGCGATGGCTTTACCGCCGATATTTTCCCCTCGCGGATGGAGTCATGTGCCCATCCGCGCGGGTCGCGCGGGAGTTTGTTGAAGATTTCCACCTCGACCCTGCAAAACTGGCAATCCTGCCGCATCCCGTCGATACCGTCATGGTTCGCCAGGCTGCGGCGATCCCCGTCCGAAAGCCGGGAGGCGGCCCACGCTTTGTCGCCGCCGGCCGGATGGTTCCGCAAAAGGGTTTCGACCGCCTGCTGGATCTGTTCGCCACCCTGCCGGATGACGCGCATCTGACGCTGCTGGGCGCCGGTCCGGAACTTGCGCCCCTGCAGCAACAGGCTCGCCGCCTCGGCATCGCGGGACGGGTCGATTTCCCAGGGTTCACGGACAGTCCCTGGCCACATTACGCGGGAGCGGACGCGTTCCTGTTGCCGTCGCGCTGGGAAGGCATGCCGAATGCCGCGCTGGAAGCGCTCACCGTCGGCACACCTGTCATTGCCTGGCGAGACGCAGGCGGCATTGCCGAAATAGGCGCCGTCGGTAGCGCAATCAGCCTGGCGGGCGACGCCGCGGCATTCGCGGACGCCATGCAGCATATGCCGCGCAATGGCAGCCTGGAACGGAGAGAAAGCCTGTTGCCAGACCGCTTCTCGCTTGGCGCTGTCATGGTCCGGTTCGAAGCCCTGATCGACGCGGTCGCTTCAGGCCGATTGCCCCCGCCCCCGGAAGCTTAGGTCAGGTCAGGGTTAGTCGAAATCGCCTGTGGGGATCCAGCAGGCATGCAAATCCGGTCTGTCCTATTGAACAGATAGTTGCTGCACCGGATTATGGATTCTCAGGAAAATCGGTAATTGCCGGCGAACCGTCAATCGACGCCATCGACCAGAAACAGACGGCTGTCCGTGAGTGACAGACGGAGGGCCAGCAAACCGGCATACTCCCTGGATTCATAGAAGGCTTTCGCTTTTTCGTAGCTCGGAAACCGGATGACGACGACCCGGCCCAACGGCGGCTGCCCTTCCTTGGCCAGGGTTTTCCCGCCACGCACGATGAATTCGCCGCCGAATTTGGCCACGACAGCAGGCGTCCCGGCGACATATTCCTTGTATGCCTCCGGATCCTTGACGTCGATTTCGCCGATCAGATACCCAAATGACATGTCACGCATCCTCATATGTCCATCCCTTTCGAGCACGATACCGCAAGCGGCGGAATGTGGAAATCCGCCGGCCCGTTCCGCCCGTGCATTTATATTTTCTCGACGCCATAAATCCCCTTCAGCCCGTCGAACAGTTCAACGAACTGTTCATGGAGAAGGCGGGGGCCGAACTGCGCCATATAACTCTGCCAAAGGTTGACACTATGCGTAGCAACCGAGACATGGGCGGCGAGCAGCAGGTATGAACTATCGGCCTTCGCCAAAAACTGGATGAAGGCCTGCGGCTGACTGTCATCGATAAACTGATTGTAACTGCTCTTATACGTATTGAGCACATTTTGCATTGCGGCGTAATCGTCACGCATTTTCTTCCGCAGCATCGCGCGTTCTTCGACGATGTCGGTCCGTTGCTGTTTCGGCAGGTTTCCCGGGTCAGTGGGAAAAAATAATTGGTCATTGCCGACCCATTGGAACATGGTTTTTAATGCGTAGAGCAGCGCTGCAAAACGAACCTGATAATAGCAGATCGCCTTCCAGGCGAAGAAAATCTCCGGCGCCTTTTTCGGCTCGATCTGCATGGCCTCGACAAAAGGCTCGATTCCCTCGATATCC
>JAQCHR010000480.1 GCA_027619655.1 Pseudomonadota bacterium | reverse complement strand
CCGCGCCACTCGCATTAGGACATCGCCGCATGACGGGAAGACTTGCCGGGAAAAAAGCACTGCTGACGGCGGCGGCGCAGGGAATCGGCCAGGCATCCGCCAGGGCCTTTGCGGCGGAAGGCGCCGATGTCCTCGCGACCGATATAAACGCCGGCGCGCTGGCGGCGCTGCAGGGCGTGGCCGGAATCACAACGCGCGTTCTGGACGTCACGGATCCGCAAGCCATTGCGTCACTGGCCGCCGAATACGGCGCGCCCGATATCCTGTTCAATGTCGCCGGTATCGTACCGCACGGTACCATTCTGGAATGCGACGAAGCGGAATGGAGCGCGTCCTTCGATATCAATGTCAGGGCGGCGTACCGGATGATCCGGGCCTTCCTGCCGGCCATGCTGGAAAACGGCGGCGGGTCGATCATCAACATGTCGTCGGTCTGCTCTTCCCTGAAGGGGTTGCCCAACCGTTTCGCATATGGCGCTACCAAGGCCGCGGTCATCGGCCTGACCAAATCGGTGGCCGCCGACTACATCCGCCAGGGCATCCGCTGCAACGCCATCTGTCCCGGCACGATCCAGACGCCGTCGCTCGATGACCGCATCAACGCCTTCGACGACCCCGAAGCGGCGCGCCGGGATTTCGTCGCACGCCAGCCGTTGGGCCGCCTGGGGACGGCGGCGGAGATTGCCGCGATGGCGGTCTATCTCGCCGGTGACGAATCCCGCTATACGACCGGCACGGCGATGATCGTCGATGGCGGACTCACTCTCTGAATTCACATTAAGAAACTTACATAACCATGACAAAAGCATTTGTTTTTCCAGGCCAGGGCTCACAAGCCGTAGGTATGGGGCTGGCCCTGTCGGAGGCGTTCGAATCCGCCCGGCTGGTGTTTGAGGAAGTCAACGACGCCCTCAGCCAGAACCTGTCGCGCCTTATGTTTGAAGGCCCGGAAGACGAATTGCGCCTGACCGAAAATGCCCAGCCCGCCCTGATGGCGGTCAGCATGGCCGTGCTTCGCGTGCTCAGCCAGGATGGCCATGTCACCGTCGGCGACAAGGCATCCTTCGTCGCGGGACATTCCCTGGGGGAATACACGGCACTCGCCGCCGCCGGATCGCTCGGGCTGGTTGACGCCGCAAGGCTGCTGAAACTCCGCGGCCAGGCAATGCAGAAGGCGGTGCCGGTCGGCGAAGGCGCAATGACCGCGCTGCTAGGCCTCGATCTCGAAGTCGCCATCGCCGTTGCCAAAGCCGCTGCCGAGGACGACGTTTGCGACCCGGCAAACGACAACGCGCCAGGGCAGGTCGTGCTCAGCGGGGCAACCGCCGCCATCGAACGCGCCATGAAACTGGCGCCGGAAATGGGCGCCCGGCGCGCTCTGCCCCTGCCCGTCAGCGCACCGTTCCACTGCGCCATGATGGCGCCGGCTGCCGAAGCCATGGCGGAAGCGCTGGCGACCACGTCAATCGAGGTCCCCGTGGTGCCTGTTGTCGCCAATGTCACAGCCAGCGCCGTGAACGACCCGCCGGTCATTCGCCGCCTGCTCGTGGAGCAGGTCACGGGCATGGTGCGTTGGCGCGAAAGCGTGCTTTACATGAAGGCGCAGGGCGTCGATACCCTGATCGAACTTGGCGCGGGCAAGGTGCTGACCGGCCTCACGAAGCGGATCGACCGTGACCTGGCGGGCCGTTCGGTCGAGGGGCCGGCCGATATCGAAGCCCTGCTGAAAGACCTGTAGAACGCGGATTTTAAAGGATATGTGACGGATGTTTGATCTGACGGGAAAGAAGGCACTGGTTACAGGCGCATCCGGCGGCATTGGCGGCGCAATTGCCCGCGCCCTGCACGCTGCCGGCGCGGATGTCGCGCTTTCCGGCACCCGTCGCGACGCGCTGGAAGCGCTCGCCGGCGAAATGGGCGATCGCACCTTCGTCACCCCCGCCGACCTGAGCAGCAGCGACGGCTCCGCCCAGTTGGTGAAGGACGCCGAAGCGGCGCTCGGACAGATCGATATTCTGGTCAACAATGCCGGGCTGACCCGGGACGGGCTGGCCATGCGCATGAAGGACGAAGACTGGCAGACCGTGCTGGACGTCAACCTCAGCGCGGCATTTCGCCTGAGCCGCGCCGTCCTGCGCGGCATGATGCGCAACCGCTGGGGCCGCATTATCGGCATTACATCGATCGTCGGGGTGACCGGTAACGCGGGCCAGGCCAATTACGCTGCCTCCAAGGCCGGCCTGATCGGCATGTCCAAGTCGCTGGCGCAGGAAGTCGCCAGCCGCGGCATCACGGTGAACTGCATCGCCCCGGGCTTTATCGAAACCCCCATGACCCAGGCACTGAGCGAGCAGCAGCGCGAATCGCTGGCGGGGACGATCCCTGCCGGTCGCTTTGGCGCCGTCGCCGACATCGCCGCCGGTACGGTCTATCTGGCCAGCGAGGAAGCGGCCTATGTTACTGGCCAGACATTGCATATTAACGGCGGGATGGCGATGATATGAGCGTAGGCCCGGCGGCGCTTTTCGGGTGCTGGCCATTGTGAATTAATTGTGTTACTAGGCGCCCCTCCCGTCCGGAATGGCTGGGATCAGGGAAAAATGCCAAGCAAAGCTAAAGGATAAAGACAGATGAGCGACGTTGCGGACCGGGTTAAAAAAATCGTTATCGAGCATCTCGGCGTGGACGAGGCCAAGGTAACCGATAATGCCAGCTTTATTGACGATCTCGGCGCGGACAGCCTGGATACCGTAGAATTGGTCATGGCTTTCGAAGAAGAGTTCGGGTGCGAAATTCCTGACGATGCGGCGGAAAAGATCCAGACCGTGCAGGATGCGATCACCTTCTTGAGCGAACACGCAGATTCCTAAGCGTGTCCCCTCAGTCATCGACATAAAAATGAAGAAAACGGCGGGATGAAACGTGTAGTTGTCACCGGGCTCGGCGCGGTTACGCCCCTAGGTGTCGGCGTCGATCATGTATGGAAACGTCTTTTGGCGGGCGAATCGGGGATTTCCCCGATCCAGTCATTTGATGTTTCCGA
>JAQCHR010000479.1 GCA_027619655.1 Pseudomonadota bacterium | reverse complement strand
CCCGACGAACAGGTTTCGAAGGTCAGCACGTCGGCATCGACCTGGTTCATCCATTCCAGGGTCGGCTGATAACTTTGCACGTCCCGGAAGATGCGCTGCTGCGCCGGGTTTCCCCAGCAGGTATGGCACCAGACCTCGGTCTTGTCGCGCAGGCCCGCGACCTCGCGGTTGAACGCCTCGACATACTGTTCGGCGGTGATTTCCTGTCCCGGCACCTGCATCGACTGGTGGATCGACGGTTCCTCGATCTGCACGATCGGCGCGCCGGCGTCGGCGAGCGCGTGATACTCGGCGTTGAACGCCTCCGACAGCGCCATCAGCAGATCGTAGCGATCCTCGTAATGACCCTTGTCGACCATGTGGCTGATCACCTGGGCCGAGATCGAGCCGATCTTCACCGGCTTGTCGGTCATCCCCGCCATGGCCTTGTAGGCCCGGTCGAGCTGCAGGTCTGTCTTGCCGACGGGCCCGGTCACATGGGGTGTCAGGCGGGTCTCGATCACTTCCCAGATCAGGTCGCCCGGCCCCTTGTCGGCCATCGCGGCATAGGGCTGAACCGCCACCCCCGGCGGGCCGAAGCCCTCGATGCGCTCATAGGCGTAGCTGACCCAGCTGCGCCCGGCGACGTCGTCATCGAGCCGCGTGTCGCCATCCACCAGGATATCGATCCCGGCCCGGTTCTGGGCCGCGGTGTGGCAGGCCAGGCAATCGAAATGCTGTTCGCGATACGCGCGATGGGCGAAGCCCGTCGACAGCGGCGCACCGCGCAGGTTTTCCGTGTACCAGCTCGGCCGCGGCAGCGCGCCGGTCGTGGTGGTCTGCAGCACCTTGTCCTTGGTGGCGACGAACATGGTCTTTCTCCCCCTGTGATTGTCCTCATACTTCGACAAGCTCAGTATGCGGGAACTCTACCGGCCTCGCCCTTCGACAGGCTCAGGGTGAGGCCTCATGCTGAGCTTGTCGAAGTATGAGGCCGTGGTCTTTTCCTGGCTCAACCGGTCCCGGCGGTCTTCACGAACCGGCGGATGATCTTGGTCTCGAACAGGTCGACCTTCTCATACGGATCGGCCGCCGTGATCGCTTCGGCCTCCGCGCGGTCTGCGGCATCGACGATCCACATGCTCGCATTCATATTGCCGTCGTCATCCATCGTCGGCCCGGCGAAGAACAGCTTGTCGCCGATCTCTTCAGCATATTCCATATGCGCCGGCCGGGTCGCCATCCGCAGATCATGGGTGCCGGGCTTGTCGACCCGGTAGACGAAAAACAGCATTGGATTCCCCCCTATGACCCCATACTTCGACAGGCTCAGCATGAGACCTCACCCTGAGCTTGTCGAAGGGCGAGACCGTGATGGACTTGCGGGGATCAGCCTATTGCGCAGGCCGGGCCGGCGCAATCGGTTGAGTGCGCCATTTCATGGGGGTGCGCGCCTGCACTCCGCTTTGACTCCCGCTCTCTCGAAAACTAGAACAAAATAAGAACATTTAGCGAGAACGGAACACATCAACGGTGCCGGCGGATCCCCAACTCCTCCAGCGGCTGCGCAGCCGCATCGCCGCCATCGAGCGTGGCGGCAGCGGGAATCCGTCCAGCGATGATTGCCTGCCCTTCGGCATTCCCGAGATCGACGAACATCTGCCATGGGGCGGCCTCGCATCGGGGGCGGTCCATGAAATCCTCGACGGCGACGCCCCCACCTCGAACAGCACCACCAAGATCGGCGGCGCCCTGAACGGTGCGGTCACGGCCTTCGCCGCCGCGCTTGCCGGCCGCGCCCAACACACCCGAGCCCGTCCGATTGTCTGGATCGCGCCCCGCACCGGCCCCCGCGAAAGCCTCTACGCGCCGGGGCTCGCCGGGTTCGGCCTCGATCCGGCGGATCTCATCGCGGTGCGCATTCCCCTGTCCGGGCAAGGCGGAGATTTCGCCGCGACGGCGCTGTGGGCCATGGAAGAGGCGCTGCGTGCGCCCACGGTCGGGCTGGTCTGCGCCGAGATCGAGGACATGAGCCTCACCGCCAGCCGCCGCCTGCAGCTCGCGGCCGAGACCGGTGGTGGGATGGGCCTGCTGCTGCGCCGGGACATCGGCCGGGATGGAGGTGCCGAGACCGCCCTGCCCCCGACCGCCTGCATCAGCCGTTGGCGGATCGCCGCGTTACCGGGCGGGCCCACCATGATCGCAGGGGCCGAATATTCAAACCTGCCCGGTGCTGCACGCTGGCAGACCGAACTGCTGCGCGCCCGGGGCGGACGGCCCAGGACCTGGCAACTGGAATGGAACGATGACGCACAGGACAACAATTCCCAAACGCAGGGTGGTTTCGCTCTGGTTCCCCCGCTTCGCGACCGATCGCTGCCAGCGGAGCTTGAGGCGGAACCTGAGACGCAGCCTGAAACGGCAGATGAAGCCGCAATCCGCCGCCGCACGGCCTGAACCCCCTTTCGAACCGGTGCTGGTCATGGCGATGCCCGAGGGCGGTGCCGTTCGCCTGAGCGCGGTGACCCTGGCTGCCCAGAAGGCCGGGCTGTCCCCGGGCCAGACCCTGGCCGATGCCCGCGCCCTGATGCCCGACGTCGCGGTCCATGACGGCGATCCCGCTGGTGACGCTGCCACCCTGGCGCGGATCGCCGGCTGGTGCGGACGCTACACGCCCTGGACCGCGCCTTCGGGGCTGGAAAGCGGTGGTGCGGCCGGCATCTGGCTGGATGTCTCCGGCTGCGCGCATCTGTTCGGCGGCGAAGCAGCCATGCTCGACGACATGACCACACGCCTGGCCGCCATCGGCTACACCGCCCGGGCCGGCCTCGCCGACACAGCGGGGGCGGCCTGGGCGGCGGCCCGGTTCGGCAAACCCGGCACCGCCCGCTGCGTGATCTTTCCCGCGGGCGAGCATCCCAGCCGACTCGCGCCCTTCCCCAACGCCGCCTTGCGCCTGCCGCCGGATATCCTCGACGGCCTCGAGCGGCTGGGCCTGCGCAATGTCGGCGATCTGGCGGCGCTCCCTCGCGCAGGACTGGCGCGCCGGTTCGGGGAATTGCCGGCCCG
>JAQCHR010000478.1 GCA_027619655.1 Pseudomonadota bacterium | reverse complement strand
GGGCCGCCGGCGCGGGCGCGGCGGACTGGCTGGCGGCACAGGCGGACTGAAACATCGCCACTTTTTTTAAGGGGATTACCCGCTTCGAGCGCTTTGTGTTCAGTACTGCGCTTTGCACGAATGTCTGTTTTACCGAATAAGGTCGGGCTAGCGATCGATTAGTCGATTCGCCAACGTCTTTGACAACCAGATGAGCGCGCCAACAACAACACCCCAGAACGCGCCGCTTACGCCGAAAAGCGTCATGCCGCTTGCTGCAATCAAAAACGTCAGTGCTGGCGCTTCCAACTGTTTGGGTTCACTGAAAGCAGCCGAGATTGAGCCAACCAAAGCGGGGACAAGCGCAAGTCCAGCCACCGCCGTGATGAGGGCGAGCGGCGCAAGGCTGACCAGCGCTGTGACGAGCGCCGCGGCAAAAGCCAGCAATACATAAACGATCCCCGACGTGATCGCAGCCCAGTAGCGGGTTGCTGGGTCGCGGCCTGCGTCCGCACCTGCCATCATCGCCGCCGTGATCGCGGACATGTTGACAGGAATCGACCCGAACGGTGCAAACGCGAGGCTGACAAGGCCGGTTTTCCGGATCAGGGGCTGGCGTTCCACCGGATAGCCGTTCAGTTCCAAAACCGCAAAGCCGGGGATGTTTTGCCCCGCCATTGTCACCAGATAAAGCGGCAGGGCGATAAAAAAGAATGACTGGGTCGTAAAGACCGGCACGGCTGGCGTAAAGACAGGAAGCCATGCTGTGTCTGCGTGAAGCGCGTTGCCCGACGTATCGACGGCGAAATAGAGAACCACAAGAAACGCAAGCACCGCCAACGGCATTGCGGCCAGCCTGTTCCATGTCAATCCAATCAGCCACGCGACGAGCACGGGCAGGACCAACACAGGAATGCTGCCGAGCGCAACCGCAGGGGCCAGACACAACTTGAGCAGGACACCTGCCAGCAACCCGTTCGCGATGGGTTTCGGGATGGCGGCTACGATCCGGCCAACGGTTGGTATGAATCCAGTCAGGACGATTAAGACGGCGCAAAAAATCAGCGCCCCGACAGCCTCACCAAAACCGCCCGGCAAAGTGGCCGATGCCGCAAGAAATGCGGCCCCGGGCGTGGACCATGCCACAGCGGCGGGAATTCGCGTCACGGCAGGCAGCCAGATGCTGCAAATTCCCATACCGATGGTCGCAAAGAACAGCCCGGTCGCAGCCTGCTCGCCCGTGGCCCCCATCGCAGTCAATCCCGCCAGCACAATGGCGAATGACGCTGAATATCCGACGAACGCGGCGAGGAGCCCCATGGAAAAGGCAGGTATTGAAAAATCGCGGAACATCGAATGGAAACACCCTGGTTCGATTTTTAACACTTTGTATAGAACCCGGCCGAATCTTCCAGAGTCGTCATTCAAACCCGCAAGTCACAAAGCAGCTTTGTCCGCATAGCTGACGAACACGGTTTGCTGACACCCCCCTTTTTTTTTAAGATCAATCAGATTCACGCGGTCGCCGGTTCGCCAGTGGCGATCCCGGCAAGCCACGATCTGATATTTGAAGAACGATCAGATTCACGCGGTCGCCGGATCGCCGGTGGCGATCCCGGCAAGCCACGATCTGATCTATGCCTCCTCGCGCATTTCCTTGAACACCTTGGTGGCGATGATCATCGCCTCGCGCACCGAGGGCACACCGATATAGCCGCCGGTGTGCAACAGCGCCTCGGCCAGTTCGTCCTCGGTCCAGCCCTGGCGGCGGGCCATTTGCAGGTGCAGTTCCAGTTCCGGCCAGCGGCCCGTCGCGGTATCGGTGATCACGCAGATCAGCGCCCGGGTCTTGGTATCCAGCCCCGGCCGGGTCCACAACAGCCCGAAGACGGCCTCGCGGGCGTAATCGCCGAATTTCTGCATGATCGGGTCGTCATAGATGGTCTTGGCCATCGCGTCGGCGACCTTGTCGCCCATCAGTTGGCGGCGCATTTCACTGCCTTTTTCGTAGGCTTCGCTTCTTGGCATGTTCGCAATCTCCCTTGGGGTTAGGGATTGAGCGTAGCGCAGGGACACGCCTTTTGGGAAACCCCCGCCCCCGACCGCTGGACAGTGCCGGAGGGCGCATGCTGATATGCGGGCTGGACAGTGTAAAAAGGTAGGGTGTTTTCGTGCGTATTTCTATCGGTGTCGATACAGGCGGCACGTTTACCGACCTCGTCCTGCTGGACCGGGACTCGAACCGGCAAAGCATCCACAAGCTGCCGACAACGCCGGCCGATCCGGCGCGCGGGATCCTGGACGGGGTCCGCGCGCTGCTGGACAAGGCGGATTGCCAGGCCGGTGCGGTCGACCTGTTCGTGCATGGCACGACCCTGGCGACCAACGCGGTGCTGCAGCATCGCTGCGCCCGGACCGGGATGCTGGCCACGCCGGGGTTCCGCGACGTGCTGGAAATCGGCCGGCAGCGGCGGCCCAGCTTTTATAATCTTTCCGTCCCGAAACCGGTGCCGCCGGTGTCACGCGACTGTATCGTGGAAATCGGCGGGCGGCTGGACGAGCGCGGCAATGTGGTGACGCCGCTGGACGAGGACGCGGTACGCGCCGCCGCCGAAACGCTGAAGCAGAAAGATGTCGCCGCCGTCGCGATCTGCTTCATGCATGCCTATGCCAATGCCGCGCCGGAGGAACGGGCGCGCGATATCCTGCGCGAGTGCTGGCCCGAGGTGTTCATCTGCACCTCGGCGGAAGTGCTGCGCGAATTCCGCGAATTCGAACGCTTCGCCAGCACCTGCGTGAATGCCAGCCTGCTTCCGGTGATCGACCGCTACCTGGAAGACCTTGTCGCCGGGCTGCGCCATGCCGGGCTGCGCGCATCGCCGCTGGTCATGCAGTCCAATGGCGGGGCGGTATCGGTCGCGACCGTGCGCGCCGCGCCGATCAACACCTTCTTTTCCGGCCCGGCCGGCGGCGTGATCGCCAGCGCGGAGCTGGGCCAGCGGACCGGCCAGCCGGACATGATCTCCTTCGACATGGGCGGGACCTCCACCGATGTCTGCCTGATCCGCGACGGCAGGCT
>JAQCHR010000477.1 GCA_027619655.1 Pseudomonadota bacterium | reverse complement strand
GCCATACCATTTGGCGGCGGAGGCGAGGTCTTTCTCAATTCCAGCGCCCCGCGCCAGGATATTGCCAAGCGCAACCATCGCCTGCACATGCCCGGCGGCAGCGGCGCGTTGATGCCAGAGAATTGCTTTTGGAATGTTCTTCTCGACGACCAGGCCCCGGCTATGAATTCTGCCCAGCCGGAAGGCGGCTTCCGGGGCGCCACCGCGAAACGCGCGTTCGTACCAGATAAGGGATTCGACGACGTTGACCGCCACGCCGTCGCCACGGCGATACATTTCCGCCATGGCAAGCTGGGCGGAGGCGTCACCGGCCGCCGCTTTCCTGGCGCGCGCAATCATCGCCTCCGAGAAATTCTCGGGAAAGGGCATGTCTCTGGAAAACTTCACGTCTCTCCCCATTCCTATGAGGCTGTGGCCGGTGCGACGTCCCGGCCTGATTAAACAGGCGCCCTCGCAATAGGGCGCTAAATATCTGAGATTATAGGAAGATGGTCTTTTCGGATTGTTAACGGCGGCGCGCTTAGGGTTAACGGTCTTTTCACCGGCATATGACCAAATGCAGTCTTTAAGACGCCCTATTCCGTGTATCCTTCATAGAGGTCAGCCCGATGACATATCTTGAAACCGCCCGGAGCATCGTTTGCGCCATAATCGCTTCGGCTTTGTCGATGACAGTTGCGGCGGTTGAAGGGTTGTTGTCCCATCGTCCGGACTGGCTAGAGCGGGTCGAGAATTTGGCGCAGACGCTGCGGGCTGTCGGTCGGGACAATGCGGCGGTAGTTCGCCGTTCTTCGTCGTCGTCATCGCCGGCGGACGATCAGGCCTTGCCGGAATCCGACGATATTGCGCTGGATATCGATCAGAACCGGCTGCTCCTCGCCTATAACGAGCTTTGGGAGTTCGTACAGGACATCAGAAGCGACGGATTGGCGCTTGATGATGGATTCTGTGAGCGGATCGAGCGCGAGTGGTCGGTAACGACGCTGCTGACCTATTTGCGCAATGCCGACAAGGCTCTGCAGGAACATGCGTCGCGCAAGCTGGCGGACGCGGCAAACCTGCTATCCGTGGATGGCAGGGCGGATTGATCGCCCGCGGCTGTAACGCCGCATTGTTTCCTCCATTCCGATAATGATCTAGTGTCCCTGCCGGTCGCCAGTCTGGCGACGGCACAGGATGCGGGTTCGATGAATATTCTGATCTTGCCGGGCGATGGTATCGGTCCCGAAATTGTCGCGGTGGCTGAGAGGGCTCTTGGTGCGCTGAACGACCGGTTCGATCTCGGTCTGGTTTTTGAGCGGGCGGAAATTGGTTTGCTAAGTCTGGAAAAATCCGGCTCGACGCTGCCCGATGCCGTCGCGGAGAAGGCGCGGGCGGCGGATGGCGTTGTGTTGGGGCCGGTTTCAACCCACATCTATCCGAGCGCCGCCGAGGGCGGGATAAATGTCTCTGCCTGGTGCCGTACCCAGCTCGATCTCTATGCCAATATCAGGCCCAGCGCGGTGCGGGCCGGTGTTCCCGCCCATGTGCCGGCGATGGACCTCGTCATCGTCCGGGAAAATACCGAAGGTTTTTACGCCGATCGCAATATGGCCTGGGGTTCAGGCGAGTTTATGCCGACCGAGGATGTTGCGCTTGCCGTCGGCAAGGCGACCCGGGCGGGTTGTCACCGGATTGCCCTGGCCGCCTGCAAGCTGGCGATGCGGAGGCGCCGCCATCTGACGCTGGTTCACAAGGCGAACGTGCTGAAGAAGTACAGTGGCCTGTTTCTCGACACCGCCCGCGAGGTGGCATCCGGCTTTCCGGATCTCGTCGTTGACGATGTCATCGTCGATGCGATGGCGGCACTGCTGGTACGGGAGCCGCAGCGGTTCGATGTGATCGTTACAACCAATATGTTTGGCGACATCCTGTCGGACGAAGCGGCGGAACTGGCCGGCGGGCTCGGGCTTGCATCGTCGCTCAATGTCGGCGATACGCATGCGGTGGCTCAGGCGGCTCACGGCTCGGCGCCGGATATCGCCGGGCAGGACATTGCCAACCCGGCAGCCATCCTCCATTCAACCGCGATGTTGCTGGAGCATCTCGGTGCGCGGCGCAGCGATAACAGCCTGGCTGCGGCCGCGCAGTGTCTCGTGTCCGCCACCGACATGGTTCTGAGCGATGACGCGCTACGAACGCCGGATCTTGGCGGCACTGGCGGGACGCGGGCCTTCGGCGATGCGCTGCTGGCGCAGATCGCCAAAGGGTAGCGCGTTCCTAGTGCTTCTGGCCGCCCTGATGTCCGCCCGAGTGTCCGCCCGAGTGTCCGCCTGAGTGTCCGCCTGAGTGTCCGTCTGGCATTGATGGCATTCCGGCGGGGCCCATTCCTCCGGCGGGGCCCATTGCCCCGGCCTTGCCGATGTCGACCATGGCGTTGATCTCGCCGGCTTTTTCAAAAACGAACGTGACAGGGAATTTACCGCCGCTCTCGAGCTTGCTGTTTAATCCCATCAGCATGATGTGATAGCTGCCCGGCTTCATCGCCACAGACTTGCCAGGCGCCACGGCGATGCCGCCCTTTACCTGACGCATCCGCATAATGTCGCCTTCCTTGATATGGGTATGAATTTCGACCCGTGCGGCAACAGGCGATTTGATGGCGACAAGTCGGTCGGGTCTGCTGCCGTTATTGGTCAGCGTGGCATAGGCGGCGCCATTTTTTCCTATCGAGGCCCGCGCCCAGGGCGCTTCGATGGCAATGGGAGCGCCTGCTGTGTTCTTCATCATGTTGCCATGGGCCGTGTCGTGCCCTTGGGCGAAAGCCGGGAATGTCAGCGCGATAGCGGCCCCCGCCGCCAGTATCGTCAGAATTTTCATGGTCGATCTCTCTTTTGGTCCGGTTGTTCCGGGACAGGTAAGGTGATGGCCAAAAATATCAGCGCATCGGGATCTTTATTCTGGAAATCGTCAGCTAGGGGGACCTCGGGGGTAAGTCGTACCCGGATGCAGATATCCTACCAGCGTCGGGGCGTATGTCGGGAAAACCGCGATCGGAATGTACTGAATGGGTTGGGCCGGCCC
>JAQCHR010000476.1 GCA_027619655.1 Pseudomonadota bacterium | reverse complement strand
GACATCGTGATAACCGAGATCGTCGAACAGGATGACAATGAAATTCGGCTTCACCTGGGCAATCGCGGCGGGCCCTGTCAAAATCCTGGCCATGCAGATCGTAAACAGTACTAGACGCGCGATCTTATGAATCCTGCAGGAAACACTCATGACCGCCATCTCCCCTGAACGACATCGGTATCGGTATCGGTATCGTCTCTACATATCACAGCGGATATGGAAATACCGTGGACGGCGCGTGATCAGCCGACCAGATCCTGAATAAACCGCGGCAGGGCAAATGCCGCCTGATGAACCGCCGGCGTATAATAGCGCGTCTCGATACTCGCGGAATCGAACCGCGACTGCAATACGGAAAGCCCGGTAGCGCGCAGCGCTCCGTCATCTGTCGCCCAGCCGAACGCCATGCTGCCGCCCATATAGCTGGGAACCGCTGCCAGGTAGCAGCCGGCATCCGCGAACAGCGCCCGCATGGCGCTGACGGATTTCGCCAGTTCTGCCGGCTGCATGAAGGGTACGCCGTTCTGCGTTACCATCACCCCGCCCGGTGCGAGGCACCGATTGCAGGCCCTGTAGAAACGGTCGGAAAAAAGCGCCTCACCCGGCCCGATGGGATCCGTGGAATCGACGATGATAACGTCATAGCGGTCATCGGTCGTTTCGGCATGAACCAGACCATCGGCGATCACGATGTTGGTGCGCGGGTCGTCGAAGGCGTCGCCGCAGATACTGCCCAGGTATTTTTTGGAAAACGCGATAACCCCGGCGTCGATTTCGACCAGGGTAACTCGGCCCACCGCGCGGTGTTTCAGGACTTCCTCGATCATGCCGCCGTCGCCGCCGCCGATGACCATGACCTCGCGCGGCCGCGCATGCGCCAGCAGGGGCACATGGGTCAGCATTTCATGATAGATGAATTCGTCCGCTTCGGTCGTTTGCACGACGCCGTTCAGCGTCAGAACCCGGCCGAACCGGTCATTCTCGAACAGTTCGAGCCGCTGGTGTTCGCTGTCGCCCTGATAAAGACGTCTGTCTATACGAAGCCTGGAATGGACGCCGGGGTAGAGGGTTTCCTCGAACCAGTCATCGCTCACAACTTGCCCCGGCGATGCTCCGCCACCTCGACCCGTTCCGGCTTAAAGGCGCGACGCAGAACCTCGACCGCCAGATGCGGTTCAGTTTCACCGCACATGAACACATCCAGGGCCGCGTAGCCGTATTCAGGCCAGCTATGGATGCTGATATGGGATTCCGCCAGAACAGCCACACCGGATACGCCGCCGTTTTCGGTAAAATGATGCAAATGCAGATGCAACAATGTCGCGCCCGACACTTCGATACAATCCCGCATCGTCGCGTCGATGAACGCGATATCGTCCAGACGTTTTGCACCGAACAGATCGATAATCAGATGTTTTCCGGCAAAGCGGACGCCATCTTCTTCCACGAAATGATCGGTATTGGGGGTAAAGCTCGTTGCCGTCTCAGGGTTAGCATCGACGGTGTCCATCGATTCCAGAGGGTACTCGGCGGTGAGGTTTTCGGTCATCGGGCGCATTCCCTACTCAATGGCGAAACCAACGTCGCAAGAGCCGCGCTATATGCCGTCAAGCGGGCGCGTTTGCAAGGAAAAATTGCTCATTTTTCCACGAATTTGTCATAGCGGAGAATGAATGCGTCGCGGAGTCCTGCCGCATCGTGCATCGCATGATCTTTGTCGATATGCTGTGATGGGCGCGGCAGGCGTCTGTATTGTGTTTGGCAACGGATCATCATGGAACTTTTTGAATTGTCGAAGGGTCGGTCGCCCCTGCTGGTCAGCGTGCCGCATGCCGGCACCCATATCCCGGAGCCCCTGTCGCGCCGCATGACAGCTACGGCGCTAAAATCGCCTGACGCGGACTGGCATGTCGATCGCCTCTACAATTTCGCCCGTGACCTCGACGCGTCCTTCATCGTGGCGACGCATTCCCGCTATGTCGTCGATCTGAACCGCCCGCCGGACGGCAGTTCCCTGTATCCCGGCCAGGACGTCACGGAGCTCTGCCCGCTGCTGCAGTTCGACAAGTCCCCGATTTACCTGCCCGGCGAGACGCCTGATACGGTGGAAACCGCAGCGCGGCGCGAAACCTACTGGCAGCCCTATCATGATAGTCTGTCGGAAACCCTCGCGGACATCCGCGCCACGCATGGCTACGCCCTTTTGTGGGATGCGCATTCCATCCGCTCGGTCGAACCGCGCTTTTTCGATGGAAGGTTGCCAGACATCAATCTCGGTTCCGGCGACGGAACGGCCTGTGACGATGCACTGGCCGCGAATCTCATCGCCATCGCGGAACAGGCCGATGGCTACAGCGCCATTCTGAACGGCCGCTTCAAGGGTGGTCACATCACCCGTCATTACGGCGATCCGGCCATCCGGATCCATGCCATGCAGTTGGAATTGTCGCAGATCACCTATATGGAAGAGCAGCCGCCCTACCGGTTCCGGGAAGATCTGGCCGATGGCATTCGCCCCGTTCTGACGCGGCTTCTGGAAGCTATGCTGCGCTGGGGCCGGGACCACGGCGCCGGATAATCTGAACTGAAATTTTCGTGTGAAAAAGGAAACAGAAACATGACAAGCGAAGCGTATAAAAAAGGCGAACAGGTCCGCCGTGAGGTTCTGGGCAGCAAGCGCGTTGATTCCACGATGAAGGATCCGGCAGATTTCAGCCGCGCCATGATGGAGGTGACGACGGAATTCGCCTGGGGCCAGATCTGGACCCGTCCGGGCATCGACCGGCGCACCCGCAGCTTCATGACCCTGGCGATGCTGGCGGCGCTGAACCGGCCGCATGAAATCGCGGTACATGTCCGCGGCGCGCTGAACAACGGGCTGACGCGCGATGAAATCAAGGAGATCTTCCTGCATGTCCTGCCCTATTGCGGCGCGCCGGCGGCCATCGACGCCACCGGGGTCGCCAAGCAGGTCTTCGCGGAAATCGACGCCGAATAAGAGTTCGGATTTCCAGGGAAAGCCGCCAGCCATGTCCAATGAAACCCTGCTTTTCGACGTTTCCGGGCCGG